>USPO01000272.1 GCA_900556575.1 uncultured Eubacteriales bacterium | reverse complement strand
CTAAAAATTCATTAACCCTATCGTCACAGCTGCCGTAACAGCCGGAAAAAACCTCTATAAATTCATTCTGCAGTTCATTAACCGCAGGCTCTCCTATTCCGCCGCATATAAGGGCATATACTCCCTCGCGGATAAGAATCTCCGCATTTAAAGCATGACCATTCCCCGGTGTCTCTGCAATAACCGCCGACTTAATACAATTATTTTCTATCTCATATATTTTAAAATTTTTACAGCGTCCGAAATGCTGATGTATCATTCCGTCATCATATGCCGCCGCAATCTTCATAAAATCAGCTCCCTACTGTTTAATTCTGTTTAATTTTATTTGACACCGTTTAATCCAAGTAAATTATTCATCTTGCTTGAATGAGCATGGCAGATTGCCAATGCCAATCCATCCGCCGCATCATCCGGCTTAGGAATTGCATTTAAATGTAAAATCATCTTAACCATTTCCTGTATCTGTTTTTTATCTGCTCTTCCGTATCCCGTCACACTTTGCTTAACCTGTAAAGGTGTATATTCATTTATAGGTATGCCGCAGTTTGTCGCAGCCACAAGAATAACTCCTCTCGCTTGTGCAACGTTTATAGCTGTTTTTTGATTTGAATTAAAGAAAAGTTCTTCAATTGCCATAGCATCGGGTTTATATTTTTCAATAAGTTCAATCATTCCGTCATAAATTTTTTTCAATCGTGTTACGGTATCCATCTTTGCCGGCGTGGTTATTGCCGTATATGTAATCGGACGGAACTTATTCCCAACATATTCAACCACTCCTATTCCGACAATAGCATATCCCGGATCAACTCCTAAAATTATCATTTTTGAATCTCCGTTTTATTTTTGTATTTTTTATATATAAGAAAAAAACTGAGGTAATTTCCCCAGTCCGTCTTTGTCAGTACCTTTCTTAATATCAAGGCACATCTCTTTTTTATACTTATATAATAGCACAAAAGCACCCAAATGTCAAGCTTATTTTGTAACTTCTGATACCACACCTGTTTTATATTTAATGGTAATTTATTTCATTTTTTATATCAGATATTTAACAATCATATATGAAAATCATCAAAATCCGCTTAAATATGCCTAAAAAGTGTGAAAAACTTATGTATGATGTTAAATTTCACATACTTTTGTTAATAAACATATTTGATTTTTGGACACAAATACGGTATAATTTAGGTATAGCATAAATTGATAAAAATCATTCGGAAGCATACAGTGTTCTGTTGATTTTTACCAAACACACAGCTAAGTTTATACACAAGGCAGACGGAATATCGAATTGGTTTTTATGGGGTATTTGATTTTTAATCTGCAATTTTCACAACAAAGAAAGGAAGATGAATATGAAATTTAAGAAATTTATTGCTGCGGCAAGTGCCGTAACAATGCTCGGTGCTTTGACAGCTGTTCCTTCATTTGCGGCTGATGAAACAGGTGACATTGATAGTGTTACTGTTACACCTACATGGGATACTTATTTCCGATATAACAATACCAATAATTTTTCAGGAAACGATACTGTTGAAGTACATACTTCCAGTGATGGTAATACTGACTTTGTAGGTGCGTTAAAATTTAAAATACCAGAAACTCCGGAGGGTAAGAAAATTTCTTCTGTCTCTCTTAAGCTTATAACAAGAAAAATTGTTTCCGGAAGTACTTATAATATAGCTGTTTTTGATGACTCAAAATGGACTAAAGAAAATACAGCATATTCAGCGGTTGTTGATGAAATTTCTGCTGCAAGAAAATCTGAACCTATAGCAAGCTTTAAACCGAATGGACAAAATAACAAAGCACTCACTGATAGTGGACTTAATGACAGCAATAAAAATTTAGAAGCATGGACTAATGTAATATCTCTATCTTCTACAGTTGTATCACCATCTGAAGACTTGTCACTAATTATTTATGAAAGTGATAACGCAAACAGATCTTTTTATTTCTATAGTTCAAATACCGCTGAGAAAACATTTAATGGTACAGATATAACTATTCCTGCTGATGATTTAGTGCCGCAGCTTACCATTACTTATGCTGACGCTGATAAGGTTCCGGCAGAAGATATTTCGATTGCCACTAACTATGAAGAAGGTCAGGTTCTATACCAAAATGAATCAATTGACCTTTCGGCTGTCGTTTCTCCGTCAGACTCCACGGACAGTGTTACATGGTCAATCATAGGTGAAGATGGAAAAGATTATTATACTGATAATTCATGGTTCACTATTGCAGATGGAAAATTAATATACAAAAAGAATGACCGCGCCGGAGGTATAAGCGGAAAAGTCACAATTACAGCAACAGCAGGTGATAAATCAGCCTCACTTGACATTTTAACGCAGAGATTAAGAAACACCTCGTATAAAATAACCGATAACAGCGGAAAGGCTCCGGATATGACGGTTGAAACCAAGGTAAACGGAGAAATTAAGACAGATAAGACAAGCGGCAATGTATCATACGATTCAGCTGTTGCCACTGGTAATAACTATAGCGGTAACTCAACCTTTGAAATGACATTCACCGTTCCCGATGGTTACAAATTAACAACTACCAGAATGTTTGACGGTGTAACAGAAACAACAGAAGGAAATAAGGTTATATATTCAAGTTCAACCGATATTCATAATGACTTCTATATAGAGGCAGCATTGGAAAAGATTGAAACACCGGCGGATATCAAAGCCGAGATAAGTAATGCAGCTGTTTATACAGGTAATGATAATTCAAAGGCACTCGGCTTTATCACAACTGTAACATCCGACAAGGAAGCTTCGGTTCAGAAGCTTACATGGAAAGTTACAGGTCATGAAAGTGATTTCACATATACACCTGCTGCAGCAATAACATTAGGCGAGAATACAGATGTTTACTTCGGCGTAATCATCAACGGCTATGACGGCGATGTTGTACCTGCTATTACAGCTAATGCAGAATAATAAAGGGAGGAATAAGACAATGAAAAAGGCTTTCGAGAACCCATCAATTAAAATTTCAAAATTTCACCGCGAAAGCATACTTACAGCAAGCGGT
>USPO01000271.1 GCA_900556575.1 uncultured Eubacteriales bacterium | reverse complement strand
GACTCGGAGTACACCAAGTACGCCGTCGTCTCTCAAGAGGGAAATCTGCTTGCATCTTTTCCAAATTAAGAAAAATAAGCGGTGAATCTTCCCTGCTATGGAGATTCGGAGTACACCAAGTACACCGTCGTCTCTCAAGAGGGAAATCTGCTTGCTTCTTTTCCAGATTAAGAAAAACAAGCTGCGCATCTTCCCTACCATATTGAGGCGAGGACTGCACAAAATAATTGAATATTAAACGGGAATGAGGCTCTCCCGGAGCAGTCGGACTGCTCAAACCGCCCTAAAGGCTGATGGCTTCTGCATTTAATGCAGAAGCTGTCGGCTTTTTTGATGTAAAAATATAGATGAAAGAGGATTGAAAATGTATTTTAGTTTGGGATTAATAATGTTATCGGGACTTGTAATGGGTCAGATATGTAAAAAAATTAAGCTGCCGCCGCTTTTCGGCATGATAATAGCCGGAATTGTTATCGGACCTTATGTTTTGAATTTAATAGATAAGTCGGTGCTGGATATATCATCACAGCTTAGAAAAATAGCGCTCATTATAATTTTATCGAGAGCCGGACTTTCTCTGAATATAGCAGATTTGAAAAAGGTCGGACGTCCGGCGGTGCTTATGTGTTTTGTGCCTGCCTGCTTTGAAATTTTGGGAATGGCATTGCTTGCACCGAAATTTTTGGGAATATCTCTGCCGGAGGCTCTTGTAATGGGTGCGGTTGTGGGAGCTGTGTCCCCTGCCGTAATCGTTCCGAAAATGATTAAGCTTATGGAAGATAAATGGGGTACAAAAAAGAGTATACCTCAGATGATACTTGCCGGAGCGTCTGTCGATGATGTATTTGTAATTGTGATGTTCTATTCGTTTACTCATCTTGTGCAGACAAATGATTTTTCGGCGGTTTCCTTTGTGAAGATACCTGTTTCCGTATTCACCGGAATAGCGGCGGGAGCAATAATAGGCTGTATGCTCGGCAGGCTTTTCAAAAAAACAAATATGAGAACAACGGTTCAGCTTATAATATTAATGTCGGTGTCATTCATGCTTGTTGCCTTTGAGGATAAATTTTCCGACAGTGTGCCGTTTTCGGCACTCATTTCGGTTATGTGCATCGGAATAGCGGCAAAGAAAACCGCACCGGAAACGGCTGCGGCATTATCCGCACAGTACAGTAAGCTGTGGATAGGTGCGGAAATTATGCTGTTTGTGCTTGTGGGTGCGGCGGTCAATATAAATTATGCTCTAAAAGCCGGAATGAGTGTTATACTTTTAATTCCGTGTGTACTTGTATTCAGAATGGCGGGAGTATTTATATGTATGACAAAAACAGGCTTAAACATGAAGGAAAGATTGTTCTGCATGATAGCATATATGCCGAAAGCAACCGTGCAGGCCGCAATAGGCGGCATACCGCTTGCTATGGGGCTTGCCTGCGGTGAAATAGTTTAACCGTTGCCGTCGTATCGATATTGCTCACAGCCCCGCTGGGAGCGTTCTTGATTGATGTGACGCATAAGCGGCTGCTTGAAAGAGAGAGTTAAAATTATTCCGAAAAATTTTGAGTTTCCACCGTTATGCACTTTTTGTTTCGGGGAAACTCAAATTTTAATAATATAATTATATTATTACTGACACCTCATGCCTGCCAGTACTCATTTATATATTCGTTCGCTTTCTCTCTTGTTATGCTTAACTCCTTTATAAGCTCCTCTGCTATCTGCTTTCTGTTTACATTAAACTTTCGGTATGTCTTTATTATTCCTTCTGCTTTTCCTTCCGCTATTCCTTCTGCTTTTCCTTCCGCTATTCCTTCTGCTATTCCTTCTGCTTTTCCTCTCTCTATTCCCTGCTTCAGACCTTTCATCCAGATTCCGTCACTGTAGTTACACATTCCCGACACCTCACTTTCCAGTTCTCTTGTCATTTCTATTTTATAATCTCTTTCAAGTACATCCTTCTTTTTTTCCGTACTCATCTCTCCTGACATTAACGTATCCAATAACCTTAATATTCCGTCCGTATCTTCCGGATCTCCAAGGCATATCATCATACAGTTCATTAAGTCATAGTTTTTCTTTATCTCTCTTGACTCTCCTATTATTGTTTTTTCTTCTATTCTATACTCTGTTATTGTGTTTTTCCTATTCTCCGGAGGATTTATACATATCCATAATGAGTATACCTTTTTCAAATTCTCATAATGCGATTTTGTAAATTCCCTCTGATATTGTGCCGATATCATTCGGCAGCAATAATATATTCCCCTTTTTATTAGCGGATAACCCGGTTCATAATTGTTCTGTGCTTCTATATTCACATATAAATGCACCTTATAATCCGTTCCCGGTATCTTTGCCGTAAACCTTATATCATATGTTACCGTTCCTTCGGTTACCGTTTTATCCTCCGTTCCTATTCCCGTTATCTTCTCCGGCATGACCTCATCAAGATGCACCGGCTTTTCTGATATTTCAGGAGTTCCCTCTATACAGTCAACTACCTCACTGCAGCTGTAACCCTTGTATTCTTCAAGGCATTCCTTTAATATCCATGCAAGGATTACCTTATTTGCAAGTATCCTTTTACACATGGCATCAAGCTTGGCTTTATCCCTTGCAAGTTCTATATCCTTTGCCGCCGCTGTTTTCTCCTGCACTTTTCTCACTCCCCTTCTTTTTGTATTTTTGTAAAAATCTAAAGCTGATTTATCTATCTTTTCTTACTTTTATTGTACTACATATCTCTTTAAAAGTCAATAAATTTTTTGTTATGATTGTATTATAAAAAGAGATAACCCGATTACCTTTTACAAGCATAATCGGGTTATCTCTTTGTTATTTATTCCTCAACATTATTACAAAATTCCGCTAATGCCTGTGCTTCGTCCTTTTTTAGACTATTTACCGAATTTGCAATTGCTTTAACGTGTTCGTCTCTTGCATCAAATACACGCTTTACCCACGAGAACGGCAGCAGTATCGGATACTTCTTTAATATCTCATATTTTGCCTGCATATCCTTTAGCGGCGGACACATCAGGTGGATAAAGTTCTTCAT
>USPO01000270.1 GCA_900556575.1 uncultured Eubacteriales bacterium | reverse complement strand
AGGATGACAGCAATACAGAATATAAATCAGGTGTTTACTATAATAAAGCGGTTCTTGAGGCAGAGGGCAAATTCTATGAAGATACAGTTAAGGTTGGTACTGTAGAAAACGGAAATATTACCGACGGTGACAGCTTTTCGATTAATACAGTTCTTACATCGGGAGAAATATCTGTTAAGACTGCAGACGGACAGGAAGCAGTAGGAGGAACAGAAAATAATGTAGCAGCCGGCAAGGCAGGCGAAAAAGTTAAATATACGTTAAAGGTATCCAATGATGATAATACGGAAATAAAAAATGTTTCGATAATTAACAGAATACCGTATGTGGGCGACAGCGGAGTTATTGTATCGGGACAGAGAGGTTCTGAATTTGACGTAAAGTTTGCCGGTTCACTGAAAGTAACGGTTCACAGAGCCGATGGTACGGAAGAGGTTCTGGACGCAAGCAATTATACATTTACAACGTATTCCGGAGATTCTTCAAAGGTATTTGATGAGGTATCAAAGGACTGGGATACAAAGGATTTGGACGGCTGGACAGATAACTGGGATTCATCCACAAAGCTTGTAAGAATAATGATAGGAAATGATAACAATCCTATCACATTGGCGAAAGGAGAATATATAACAGTATCGTATGACGCAGAACTTCCGGCACAGGGAGCGGATGAGGACAAAACGGCATGGAATGGATTTGCATATCACTATGATAGTAATAATACCACCGACATGGCGGCAGAGCCGGCATCTGTTGGTGTAACATTGCCGAAGAATGATACGCTGACCGGAAAAATCAGTGTAAAGAAAACATTGTCAAGTCCGGATAATACACCGAGAACATTCTATGTTGCGATATATGATAAGCAGTATGAAGAAGGTGTACAGCCGTTATCCGTAAAATCAATTACCCTGACCGGCGGCAATGTAAAGCATCCGGTTAATGCGGAAATTGAGTTTGACAACCTCACATATACGGCTATAGGTAAGGATGTTAAGTACTATATCTATGAAACAGATGAAAACGGTATACCGCTTATACAGAATAAGTCGGGAAACGGATTTGTAATGTGCAAGGGCTTCTATCGTACAGATAAGGGCAGCTACAATGTTGTATACAACAGTGACGAAACGAACAAGGTCGATGACGTTACACCGTCTGATGAGAAAAATGTCGATATGGTATGGGCAACGGATAAAACAGGTTCCAATAAGGTTGAGCATATAATAACCGGACACTATTGTTTCTGGGAAAAGGGACTTAATGAAACAAAGACAATCAATTCCGCTAACTTTACGAATTGTATAGAAGAAACTAAGGTTGAAAGACAAATAAGTGTTAAGGGTCCGTACTATTCGGATATTGCAACAAGCTTTGAGGCATTAAGTAAGATAAAAAGCGGAGATGCAGCAGATGATCTTACAACCGGAGTAGTTATCGGCAGAACAGATTTGGGAATAGAGCGTGACGAACGTGATAATAATGATGATGCTGACAGAAAGATTACATATTCGTATGACAGCGGAAATAAGATTACGAAGTCACAGCAATATGACTTTGGAAACGGCTGGGGTAATGCAGAAGGTCATACAGTGGCTACCGGATTTATGGCAACTATTACCGGAGGAACGAATGATGAGGAAAATATAATTAATGAAGTTATGTGGGATGTTAAGTCAGAACCGGCAAAGAACGATGTTTATGTAAAGCTTGCCGAAAGTGAATATGCTGCATTTAGTGATAAGATTGCCGGAAAGGGCTATTCTCTGACTTCTGTATTTACGGATGATGTAAAGGCACATAATTCCATAATATACAAAATTGAAAAGTCAGAGAATCAGGAAAGTCTTACAAATTCGGAAGATGCGGTTGATATGGATAATACAGCCGAGGATGAATCGTCGGACAGCTTTGGAAACGAAACAAATACTAACACAAAGCTGAATGAGGACGGAGATTCCATAGGATTTGACAGTGATGAGGATGTATCTGACAGATTCGGAGACGATGACTATTCAAGTCTTGCAGAAAGCGAAGATGTTAAACCGCTTCATTGGAAGATAACAGATAAAATTCCGGCTGTGACGCTCGGAAACGGTACTACCGTAAATATTGGTATTATTATAGACCAGATATATGATAACAGTGCAGTTGGTGATTTTACAGTAAATCCTTTAAGCGAAGATTCAGAATCCGCAACAAGTGCCGATAGTGCGAAGATTACTCCGTACGGTCCGCAGTCTGATGTACCGGCATATAACTTCAGCGGAATATATGCGGCAGAAGGCATAAAGAATGTTCTTTCACCGTTGGAAGCAGGGGATAATATCACATTAGGTAAAAGCTATTTCGGATTTGACGGAGATATAAGGTCAATCAGAGCAAATATCGGCGATAAAAAGCAGGTAATGATTTGTGCAGGTGCATATCAGGAGAGCAATTCGTCCGGAAAGCTCACATACAAGAATGATGTTACTGTAAGTGATGAGTATGTTCGAGTAGGAAGCTATAATAACAGTAAATCATCATATCTTGTAAGCGGTCAGCCGGCACCGGCAATAGCTGTTAAAATTCCGGCAGGCGGAGTAAAGCTCACAATTAATGCTGCATCGGGCGGAAGTGACACAAGATACCTTACAATTTATGAGAGTAATGGAAACGGCGGATTTAAGGAGATAAGGGAAATCTCAAGAGAAGGAAAAGCCACTGTTCTTAAAGCAGAGAAAAACGGCGGTACATCTTCAATAAATATATCCGCTAATTCGGATAAGGTAGTATATATTACGTCAACAGGTTCAAACATTAACATTAAGAGTATAGGAGTAAGTTTAATTAACAATTAACTAACAGCAATCGGAAAGAGAGAGAGTAAAAGGGAGAGTGTTGTATAGTGAATAAGTATGTAAAACCGATAATAGAGGTACTTTCATTTGATGAGGAAGAGATATTAACCGCATCTGGAGGAGGATATGATGCCGCAAAGGCAGTAACCGCTATGATGGGTGATGATGCGGGATATAATACAGGCTCCAACAAAAATGTAAGTATAACCTCGGTTAAGGTAACAAGCTTGGATTTGGCAGACTAAAAAAATAATTAAAGCCGACAGTGTGGTAAGCT
>USPO01000269.1 GCA_900556575.1 uncultured Eubacteriales bacterium | reverse complement strand
ATGGCTTATTTACTTTGTTTTATTCGCTTTATGCGTTCTGTGCATTTTGCTACAGCCCCATGGTTTATTTTTAATCTACTTCACTTCTGTACGGAATGGATGTTCCGGCACCTTTGCGGCCTACTACAACAGCGGAAACATTTGTTGCAAATGAAACGGCATCTTCGATATTCTTTCCCTCACATAAAGCAACGCACATTCCGGCAATAAAGCTGTCTCCGGCTGCGGTGGTATCTACCGCATTTACCTTTTTGGCAGGACAATGCTTTACGATGCCTTCATCATAGTACACAGAGCCGTTTCCGCCCAATGTAACTACGGATTTAATACCTTTTTCCGCAAAATCAAGCACAAGCTGCTTTGCGTCTTCGATTGATGCGGCGGTTTTTCCTAAAATTAATCCTGCCTCATGTTCATTCGGAACTATAATATCAACGTATTTTAAAATGTCACTGTCAAAGTTTTCAACGGGAGCCGGATTAAAAATTACGGTACAGCTGTTTTCTTTTGCGGTCTTTGCGGCAGCCATCACCGTTTCCGGAGGAATTTCAAGCTGCAGAATTACATAGTCAGCCCATTCAAACAGTTTTGCGTTATCTTCAATATCTTTGGAACAGATACGATAATTAGCTCCTTTTTCAAGTACAATCATGTTATCTCCGTTATAAACGGTAATCATCGCAATACCCGTATTAGTATTGACGGTTTTTATATATGACGTATCAACTCCATCTTTTACTAAATAGGAAATAAGTTCTTTGCCGAATGCATCATTTCCGATGCTGCCGAGCATTTTGACGTTTCCTCCGAGACGCTGTGCGGCAAGTGCCTGATTTGCTCCTTTTCCACCCGGAACAGTCATAAACCCGCTGCCGTTTATGGTTTCACCCATGTTCGGGAGTCTGTCAGCGGTTATAACCATATCCATGTTTATACTTCCGACAACAAGTATGTTCTTCATAATATCACCGACCTTTTATGTATTCGGGCTGTTACAAAATTTTGTTTTAAGCCTTATGTTAATTTAATTATATCAAAAGTACGCATAAAATGCAATTAATTTATGCGTACTTTTAATGAAAAAAAGTGAAAATTTATTGGATTATTTCAGTAGGTGATATATATTGTCCGTCCTTTAAAACCTCGAAATGAAGATGAGGAGCGGTGATTTCCTCTCCGATAGGGGCGGAAATTGTGCCTATAACATCACCGCAGCGTACATTACTGCCATCGGAAAGACCTTCTGCGGGCTTTAGCTGTGAATAAACAGTTTCATATCCGTTGCTGTGAGTGACCTTTATTTCGTAACCGTATACAGTACTGATGCAGCTTGAAACCTCACCGTCGGCGGCACACTTTACCTCGCTGTTTTCATCTGCACTTATGTCAATACCGTTATGCGTTCTCCAGTCGCCCATAAAGCTATTAAATTCGGGAACAGATGAGAAATCTTTTAATATTTCTCCGTTTACAGGAACAGTAAATGTTTCAGCAATAGAAACGGATGCATTAACTTCCTCTATATCGGGATTATCAGAGGTATAGTCATCATCAGAGGTTGCTGTTGGAGTCGGCAGAGGTTCAGAAGTCGGCAGAAATTCTGGAGGGTTTTGCTCACTGAATACGGAAACTTCGGCAGGTGTGGGGAGAGGTACAATAGAGGAAAGTTCTTCTGATACAGGTGCTGAGGTCGGCAGTTCGATATTTTGAGCTGTGTTTTCATAATGCTTTAGTGAAATTCGGTTTGAAAAATATCCGGCAATTCCTAGTACTAGTACACAGCAGCAAAGTGCTATGTAGAAGCCGGGAAGCCTTCTGTCCTTTTTATTTTTGTTTTGCATTTATAGCATCTCCTTTTTAATTTTATTACATTCGTATTTTTACCTTAAATGAAAAAAATTATACATTAAAAAAAGAATAGAAAATAAACTTCTTGACAAAAATACGAAATCGTATTATAATAGAAGTACGTTTTCGTACAATAAATAATAGGAGGAAAGTTATTGGAGAAAGGTGCAAGAAAATTGATTTCAGCGGTGAATTATGTGGATTCAATGTATTTGCTTTTGGGACACAAGGGTGCAATAAGTGATAATGAGTATTGCTTTATGTATGCATTGGATGATGAAGAGGTACATTCACAGGCGGAGATAAGCCGTATATGGTATATACCAAAAACAACGGTTAATGCAATAGTGAAAAAGTGGGAAAGGGAAGGGCTTATTATTCAGCGGCATATTCCGGGAAAACGGCGTGAAATGCAGCTGATTCCGACAGAAAAAGGAAAGGCATATATAGAAAAGAATTTAAAAAGTGTATATGCAGCGGAAAGGACAGCCTTAGAAAAAACTATAAAAAAATATGGTAGTGACTTTATTTCGGCACTTTATGACTTTGCGGATAATTTAAAGGAAGAATTCAAGAAGGAAGAACAGGAGGAAATTAATTCATGAGAATACAGCTTTCAGATCATTTCACATATGGAAGGTTGTTAAGATTTACATTGCCGTCTATGATTATGATGGTATTTACATCAATTTATGGTATGGTAGACGGTTTCTTTATATCAAACTTTGTCGGAAAAACACCTTTTGCGGCAATTAATTTAATATACCCGATGTTTATGATAATCGGTTCTGTAGGAATGATGCTCGGCGCCGGAGGAACAGCAGTTATAGGAAAGACGCTTGGAGAGGGAAAAAGAGAACTTGCCAATAAATACTTTTCAATGGTTGTGTATGTAGTACTTGCTTTCGGTGCTTTTTCGGCAATTATAGCCTTATTCTTATTAAGAACGGTTGCGCAGGCATTGGGTGCGGAAGGAGAAATGCTTGAAAACTGTGTAAAATACGGCAGAATTTTATGTCCGGCACTGCCGTTTTTGATGATTCAGTTTTCAACACAGAGTTTTTTTGTTGTGGCTGAAAAACCTAAGCTCGGACTTGTAGCGACACTGCTTGGCGGAGGAACAAATATGGTTCTTGATGCTCTGTTTGTGGCGGTGTTTAAATGGGGACTTCAGGGAGCTGCAGCCGCTACTGCCATAAGTCAGTTGGTAACAGCCGGTTTTGCGCTTATATATTTTTCGAGGAAAAATACAAGCTTATTAAAACTTACTTTAAAGACAAAAATTTATGGTAAA
>USPO01000268.1 GCA_900556575.1 uncultured Eubacteriales bacterium | reverse complement strand
TACATAACGGAATTATTGAGAATTATATACCTTTAAAAAAGCGTCTTGAATCAAAGGGCTTTAAGTTTGTTTCGGAAACAGATACAGAGGTTATTGCTCACCTTTTTGAGTACTACTATAAAGGTGACATTATGGAAACAATGGTTAAGGTAATCGAAAGAGTTGAAGGCTCATATGCTTTGGGTGTTCTCTGTGTTGATTATCCGGATCAGTTTATTGCAGTAAGAAAATCAAGTCCGTTAATTGTAGGTCTCGGCGAAAATGAAAGCTTTGTAGCTTCTGATGTAACAGCTATTTTAAATCATACAAGAAATATTTATTATCTTGAGGATGATGAGATTGTTGTTTTAAACCGTGAGGGCGTTAAGGTTTACAATACCGACCTTGAAGAGGTTGAAAAAGAAGTATTTACGGTAAACTGGGATGTTCACGCTGCCGAAAAGGGCGGATACGAGCATTTCATGATGAAAGAAATTGAGGAACAGCCAAAGGCTCTCCGTGATACAATTTCTCCGAGAATCAAAGACGGAAAAATTGTATTGGATGACGTTTCATTAACAACTCAGGACATAAAGAACATCAGAAAAATTTACATTGTTGCCTGCGGAAGTGCTTACCATGCCGGTGTAGTAGGAAAATATGTAATTGAAAAGATGTGCCGTATTCCGGTTGAAGTTCAGGTAGCTTCGGAATTTCGTTACTGTGACCCTATCGTAGGTTCAAAGGACCTCGTTATCGTAATAAGCCAGTCCGGTGAAACAGCCGATACTTTAGCCGGCTTAAAGGAAGCAAAAAATCACGGTGCGAGAATACTTTCAATCGTAAACGTTGTAGGAAGTGCTATTGCCAATGCATCTGATGATGTAATATACACATGGGCAGGTCCCGAAATTGCCGTTGCCACAACAAAGGCTTACTCAACACAGGTATCTGTATTATATCTTATCGCCCTTTATATGGCTGATAAACTCGGTATGGTTACTTCAGGAGAATATGCTAAGTTTATAAATGACCTTGAACAGCTTCCGGATATGGTTGCACAGATTTTAAAGAATAAGGATGAAATTCAGTATCTTGCTTCAAAGTTCTATAACTGTCAGTCAATATTCTTCATAGGAAGAAATCTCGACTATGCCGTTTCTCTTGAGGGTTCATTAAAGCTCAAAGAGATTTCATATATTCACTCGGAAGCATATGCCGCCGGTGAATTAAAGCACGGTACAATTTCGCTTATCGAGGACGGTACGCTTGTAATTGCTCTTGCAACAGGTTCTGAATTATTTGACAAAACCGTTTCAAATGTTAAGGAAGTTAAAGCAAGAGGTGCTGTTGTTATGGGTGTAACAACAGAGGATCAAGACGATATGGATACAGTTGCGGATTATGTTGTAAAAGTTCCGTCAATCAACGAAACTCTTCTTCCGTCACTTTCCGTTATCCCTCTTCAGCTTTTCGGATACTATGTTGCATCACTCAAGGGCTGCGATATTGATAAGCCGAGAAACCTTGCTAAGTCAGTAACAGTTGAATAATATAAAACAGATTGATGCAAATTTTTATTTGCATCAATCTGTTTTGTTTATTTAATCTAAATCTATATAGCGGCTGTTTCTGTAACGCTTTCGCGGAGTTGCCGCAAACACCAATCCCATTACAGTCTTTGCTCCGGCTGCCTTTAACGTTCTCGCCGCTTCGGATAACGTTGCTCCGCTTGAATATATATCATCAACGAGTAAAATATTTTTATCTTTAACTTTTTCCGATGCCTCATATACTCCCCTTATATTATTTATTCTGTCATAATGATTTAGTCCGCTCTGTCTGCGCGTATGTTTTACTCTCTTAAGATATTCATCATGCCTGTATATTCCAAGTATATTTTCCGCAGCTTCACCCAAAAACAGTGATTGATTATACCCTCTTTCAGCCAATCTTTCAGCTGATAAAGGCAGAGTGACTACCGCATCAAACGCATATAATCTAAGCTGTTTATTCAGCTTTTGTTCCGTAATATAATAAAATGCTCCCCTATAATTAGGATTATACTGAAACTTATATCTTTTAACGGCATCTCTGACTTTTCCTTTATAATGCGTACACGGAATAACTCTTGACAAAGGCTTTGGAACTTCAACAATATCCACTACCTTATCATTTTCTATTTCTTCCATGCATTTTTTACACACCGCTATTCCTTTGCTGCTCCATATACAATCATGTTTCTTAAAATAATCCATACAAAATATACACTGCTTTGCAAATATATTCATCTTATCCCTCCGTTCCTTATTGACCTTAAATTAAATATTCATCATACAATAAGCTTGAATACATTCTTATGAAATTCTATAAGTCCGTCATCTCTCATTTTTCCAAGTTCCTTAGACAACGCACTTCTGTCAAGATTTAAATAATCCGCAAGCTGCTGACGGTCAAATGGAATTTGAAATGTTTTGCTGCCGCTCTTTACTGATATATTTGACAAGTAGGTTAAAAGCCTCCCCCTTATCGTTTTAGATGATGTGCAAAAAATCCGTCCGGACAGTGCAAGATTTTTTCGTACAGATATTTTCAGCATATTTGAAATAAGCTTTACATACCAACCTTTATCCGAATTTTTCTCATCAAGCAATGCTTTTAAATTCAAGAACTGAATTTCGGATTTTTCCGCAGCCACAGCATCGACCATCATAGGCTCACCGCAAATTGCATATGTTTCCGCAAAAATTTCTCCCTCCGAAACACTGCTCAATATACTCTTATTACCCCATATATCAATATTTTCAATATTAACTCTTCCTTTTAATACTATTCCTATTTCATTCACTGTATCTCCGGTATGAAATATCACTTCATTTTTGGAATATTGAACATTTTTAAGACACGAAAGTTCAAGCATTTCCCCCTTTTCCGTATCTTCTATATCCTTTAATATAGGAATTTGAACTTTTTTCACACTTATCCGCCTTTCGTGGTTATAACAACCGATTTATATTTTAAATTATACTATAATGAGTTTACAAAGTCAAGATACAAACCAAATTTATAATATCACAGGAGGAATAGATTATGATAAGAAAAATTATTCATATAGATGAAGAGAAATGCAACGGCTGCGGAGTATGTGCGTCTGCCTGTCATGAGG
>USPO01000267.1 GCA_900556575.1 uncultured Eubacteriales bacterium | reverse complement strand
AAGAGTGGAAGATGAAGATGTAAAATTCATACGACTTCAGTTCACTGATATGACGGGACATATGAGAAATATGGCAATAACTGTTTCGAAGCTTATTCAGGCACTTGACAACAAGGTTTTGATAGACGGTTCAACCTTAAAGGGAGTGCTGTGTCTGGATGACTGTGATTTATACCTTCATCCGGATCCGAACACATTTGCAATCTTTCCATGGAGACCGCATTCGGGCAAGGTTGCAAGATTGATATGTGATGTATATACACCGGACGGAAAGCCGCTTGTGTGTGATTCGAGAATGGTTCTCAAAAGAGAAATCGAAAGAGCGAAAAAGATGGGCTATACATTGAACGTAGGACCGGAATGCGAATTTTTTCTCTTCGATACGGACGATGACGGGAACCCGACAACTATTCCGGGAGATGAGGCAGGTTGCTTCGATCTCGCGCCGCTTGACAGCGGCGAAAACTGCCGCCGCGATATAGGACTTAACCTTGAGGAAATGGGATATGTTGTTGAATTTTCACAGCATGAAACAGGAAAGGGACAGCATGAAATTGTATTCAGGCATGAGGAAGCACTTGCGACGGCAGATAAGCTTATAACTTTCAAGAATGTTGTAAAAACACTTGCAAAGAGAAACGGATTTCACGCAACTTTCATGCCGAAGCCGTTTACAGACGAAAGCGGCAGCGGAATGCATTTGAAGTTCTTCATGTTTAAGGACGGTAAAAATGTATTCTATTCGGAAAACGATCCGAAGCATTTATCGGAAACGGCATATAAATTCCTTGCGGGACTGCTGAAATATACTGCGGATATGTCGTGTCTTACAAATCCGATTGTAAATTCATACAAGAGATTTACTCCGGGATTTGATGCACCGTGCTATATTTCATGGTCAACACAGAACAGCTCTTTATTGGTAAAAATACCGCCGCAGCCGTATCCGGAGGATGCATGTATTGAACTTCGTTCGCCCGATCCATCGGCAAATCCATATCTTGCTATTGCAGCATGCCTTAAGGCAGGTCTTGATGGAATTGAAAAGGATATTGAACTTCCGCCGAGCGTGGACGTTAATATTCACACCCTTTCAAACAGAGAAAAGGAAATGCTCGGAGTTAAAAATCTGCCGATAAGCCTTAACGAGGCAATCAAGATTGCAAAGAACTCCGATTTCATTACGGAGCTTTTGGGCAGCGAGTTCAAGGACGCATACTTGAAGATGAAAGCGGAAGAATACCATGATTACGGAAAACGGGTAACTCAATGGGAAATTGATAACTATCTTATAAAATATTAACGGCGGATAACCTAAACCCGCATGAAATGGGGTGAGTGTGTGGAGCATATAATACTTGCATTCTCAAAGGACGAAACAGCCGTAAAATTTAAGCGAATGCTTGACGGAAGCGGTTTTGAGGTACGAAATGTGGCACACAGTGCCGCAGAGCTGTTAAGAATGCTTTCACAGACTGATGAGGTTCTCGTTATAATGGGATATAAGCTGAAAGACGGTACATTGGATGATATATTCGATGCACTCCGTCCGGGACAAAAGCTTATGTCGATAGTTAAGGCAGAGCGGCAGGATATGATAGAAAATGAAGAAATATTTGTTCTGCCGCTGCCGGTTGGACGAGAACGTTTGATTTCGGCTATTGAGGTATTCTTAGGGGTAATATATAAGCCGAATAAACGGCCCTCAAACAGAAGTGAAGAGGATGATAAGATAATTGACAGTGCAAAGCTCTATCTTATGGAAAAATACAGAATGACAGAGCAGCAGGCACATAGATTTATACAGAAACGCAGCATGGATACCGGCTCAAGATTTGTTGATACGGCAAGGCAGATACTTCACATTTAATATTAAGAGGCTGCAGCAAAATGCACAGACCGCATAAAGCAAATTCTGCACTATTTTTCTGCAGCCTCGGAAAACGATTATAACAGAATTTAAATAATGGGAGAAAGACAATGCAGACCTTTAAATTTACAAAGATGCACGGAGCAGGAAATGATTATATATATGTAAACTGCTTCGAGGAGAAGATAGAAAATATAAATGAAACGGCAAAGTTTGTTTCGGACAGACATTTCGGTATCGGTTCAGACGGTTTGGTTTTGATTTGTCCGTCAGATAAGGCTGATTTCAGAATGGATATGTACAACAGCGACGGTACACAGGCGGAAATGTGCGGAAATGCCACAAGATGCGTCGGTAAATACGTACATGACAAGGGACTTACCGATAAGACTCTTATCACGCTCGAAACTCTTGCCGGAATTAAGATTTTAAAGCTTAATCTTAACGATGATGGTGAGGTTGAAACCGTTGAAGTAAATATGGGTTCGCCGGAGCTGACACCGAAGAATATTCCTATCAATTCGGAGCTTGACAGATTTATATGCGAGCCTGTCGAGATTGACGGAAAAGAATACAAGGTTACCGGTGTTTCTATGGGAAATCCTCATGCGATTACATACGTTGACGATGTAAATGCGGTTGAAATAGAGAAAATCGGTCCTAAGTTTGAAAACCACGAGCTGTTCCCGAGAAGAATTAATACGGAGTTTGCACAGATTGTTGACAGACATACAATCAAGATGCGTGTATGGGAACGCGGTGCGGGTGAAACTCTTGCCTGCGGTACGGGTGCTTGTGCAACAATGGTTGCGGCAAATCTTTCGGATTTGGTTGATGACTGCGTTGATTTGGTTCTTATCGGCGGAACACTGAACATTCGCTGGGACAAGGAAGAGAACAACATATATATGACGGGTCCGGCGAAGTTCGTATTTGATGGAGTTATTACGGTTGACTGATGATTGACTGATGATTAACTGACGGTTGATTGATGATTGAATGGTATTTAACCGTCAATCGATTAAGCGTTGATTAACAGTTGATTAAGTGTTGATTGATATATATAAAAAAATCATAGAATATATATAGATTTTGTATAGTTTAGGTATTGCAAAATAAAATAAATAAGTGTAAAATAATATATAAGATATGACACAGTTCATATCGGGAGGAGTTATACAATGGCAAAGGTCAATGAAAATTACAATAAGCTTCCGGGAAGTTATTTATTCTCAACAATAGCAAAAAAGCTTGCTGCATATCAGGAGGCATATCCCGAAAAGAATATGATTAAAATGGGTA
>USPO01000266.1 GCA_900556575.1 uncultured Eubacteriales bacterium | reverse complement strand
ATATGCTCATTCGGGTAACTCGTGTTATATGTTTAAAGCCGATACATTGAATGTTACTGCTGAAAATAATCAGATGATTGTTAATAATAAGTATAACGGCTCATATTTCCGCGTAAAACCAGGAGTTTATGATGTAAGTTGGTGGTACAAGATAATCGGACCGTATAAGAGAGCATCAAACTCTTGGGGTATGTCGGTAAATATTATTGTTTACTCGGATGACGGAAAAACACAAACGGCTAATGTTTCAAAAACTTATCTCGATTCTGACGCCGATAAGGATTGGCAACAGAGCAGCTATTCCATAACGGTACCGGAAGGTTCAAGCCTTGTAAGAATAAATATCGGCTTGAGAGCCTCAACAGGCACATTTCTTATAGACGACCTAAGCGTTGCTCCGTTGGTAACTGACCTTGTATCAGATCCCGATTTAGAAAATTATCATGGTATGACGCTGAAAAAACTCGATAATGATAGCGTGTATGTAAATATTAACACAAAAGAAGCCGAAAAGGACGATGTTTTGGATTATGTTGTTCTTGGAGATGAAGAAAGTGAAAAGGCACATAATGCCGATACAGGCAAAAGCGTGGTTGGTTACGGAGGATTGGGCGACACATACCGTCAAATTTATCCGGGTGATGATAAAATCTGGGTTACAATGAAAGTTGACCCCGACAAAATGAATTATATAACCGTTAAGCTTTGGGGAAGCGAATGCGAAAATAAGGAAATTCAAAACCTTATGATAAACGATGAATTCGGAACACTTCAAGCGAAATACGGAACCGTATGGCCGGTATGGGATAATATGTATGAGGAACCGGGACAAAGAGGCTCATATTTCTATGCAACTTACCGATTACCTATGGCAATGACGCATGGAAGGACGGAGGTACGTTTTCAGGTTTATCACGGTGGTGATGCAAATGCATATTCCGCAAACGGCATGAACGCTGCAACCGAATATTCAAGGCAATTATATAAGCTTGTTACACATACGGATCCAAGTTATCAAAAAATGGCTGATGACAAGGACGGTGATACAAAGAGATATGATTTGGGTGCAATAAAAGTATCACCAAACGGATTGTCGCCGTATGACTATATAATTAATGAAATGAATGCGGGAATAGAGGATATTAAAAAAAGTCAGAATTACGGCAAGGAATGGGATGAAGCTGTTGCAGCAGGAAGATCTCCGGCAGGAGCATATGGAGCGGTACTTGAAGGAACAAACTCAATGAGCCATGGCTCATGGGAAAACTGGAAGAACGTGCATTATGTAAAATGTTTAGGCTCAAACAGCGAGAACCAAAAGGGAATACGCGCTATGGCAATGGCGTATAACCGCGAGTGGTCTAATTACTATCACGATCCCGAAATAATAGACCGATGCGTTGCCTGGCTTGATTATCAGGTGCGTTCTCAGGGTTCTAACGGTGGCTGGGATAACTCAATCTATAAAACGTGGATCGGCGGTCCTGACAGAATGGAAGCCGACGGCGGTATAAATGCCGGTGCCAGAGCAGTAGGTGAAGTATTTACAGAAGTTGGTGACGCGATTATTGCAGCAGGCTATCTGGATGAATATATGGATGATGACCTTAATCCGAATACGCCGGAAATAAAGCGCAGAGATGCATATGCAAATATGTATGTAAAGGGCACTGATTACATGTTTAATGTTATTAACAGAAAACCTGCTGTAAATCAGGAGCTTTTCAATGTCGTTTCGGGAGTTGCATTCCAAATGGCGCTTAAAATGATAAGTCCGTCTAAATGTATGAGCGATGCAGACCTCAAAAAGAGAATGTATGAGGCGAGCGGAATTATGAGAACGCCGAGACAGTCAATTCTCATTTCACCGAAGGGCTTGTCAATGGAAACAATAGGTCATTTTGACGGAGCATATGACGGAAATTACGGTCCTCACGGTGCGGCAATGGTTGCGGATTTGGCACTCATAACAAAAGACCCTGGACTCATAAAAAAAGCAGTAAATGCTTCACACGCTATGAATTATTTCGCTGATACAGTTGTAAATCATAAAGGATATAACGCAATAAGGCGTGAATTTAATATAAATACCCGAAACTACAAGGGACCTGGACGAATTGAATATGCGGCATGGAATAACTTTATAGCAGCCGGATTCGGTTCAAAGGACTCTGTGCGTTCAATGGAACTGTTTATTGAATACGGTGAACTGTATTTAAGCTCGCTTGTATCAGACAGAAGACTACTCTATTATATGATATTGAATTTTGATGCTATGGGCGATGATATAAAAAAAGCATCTGAGGGTTATAAAACCTATGCGGATATAAAGGATATTCCTCAGGAAGCGGCTATAGTAACACTTGCATGGAAAAATATCATAGAGGGTGTAAACGACACAAATTTTGCACCGGATGATAAGATAGATGAAAAAACATTTAAAAGATGGCTTCAAAATGCTTTTGGAAACGATACTGAAATCAAGTACAACAGTGTAATGTCAAGAGCACAGGCAGCATATGAGATTTATTACAGACTTCTTGACGATGGAGTGTATATTACAAAGTTTGATTTGGGTTCGGGTATATATATGCCTAATGAACCATGGAACAAGGACGAAAACGGAAATCAGAAGGAATATGTGTTCTCAGATGAGATTTCTCAGTCGCTATCATTACAACATAAGGGTGAATTTGTAAGAATGACGTTAAATTGGCGCAGCACGATGAACGGATTTTATTATGCAGATAATCACCGTGAACATGCGATTTATTCGCAGGTGTTCCGTTGGCATGAAATGAATGACAAGTGGAGTGCTCACGGAAACGGATATATGGCATCGCCACTGGGACTGAGACGCATAAATATAGCAAAGTACGGAAATTACATTATCATCATGAACTGTTCTGACGAGGATAAAGCGGTAAATGTGGAGCTTGAAGCTGATGTTTCAAAGATACATGATCTTGTGACTGATACGATGATGGATGTAAACAACTCAATTACAATGCCTGCACTATCAACAATAGTGTTGGATTTGAGAGAAACGAATTGATTTGAGAGAAAGGAGGAATGATTGTGAAATTAAGAAAATTAGTGGCTATACTCATGGTCCTTTCGATTCTTATGTCAATGCCTGTGCTGAATACTTTTGCGGCGGACAGTTTCAGAACT
>USPO01000265.1 GCA_900556575.1 uncultured Eubacteriales bacterium | reverse complement strand
GTAACTGTTCCCTTGTTCTTATCAGTTACTACATTGAATTTAACGCTGTCCTTATTTTTATCTGTTATATATACAATCTTGGCGCCGTCCTTTAAGGTACCGTCATTCTTGTACGCACCTACACCGTCCGCATTATAATGACTTGATGTTTTATCAAATGCAAAGCCTTCTCTTATATACGGCTTTACCTCCAATGTGCCGGATTCTACGGCTCCACCTTCCGCATCTCCGACTACCGGAGCAACCTTCATTGTATAGTTTCCGGCAGAAAGTCCTACCGCATCAGCTCTGTAATATCCGCCGTAATAGCGTACCAATTCATCATCTATCTTTGTGTATTCGCCGCCGTCTTTCTTTATATATACATTATACCTATCAACCGCAGCTGTATTTGTCCATGTGATATAAGCATTTTCAAGCCATCCCTGCTGCTTAACTATACTTATTTCCTGCTTCGCATCAGGGTCAACCGTTGCTTTCGGTGTAGGCGAAGGACTCGGTGTAAAGGTCGGTGCTAATGTAGCATCGGGATCCGGTGTAGGTGTTACCGCCGGTCCCGGAGTGGTATCCGCACTATACGGAACCGTTGATTTTGCAACAGCATATACTAAAGTTCTGTTTGAGCCTACCGAATCACAGGCTGTATAGGTGCCGTCCGCAACAGCCGTATATGAAATTGCATATACCTTTT
Organism: uncultured Eubacteriales bacterium; assembly: GCA_900556575.1. Taxonomy (GTDB): domain Bacteria; phylum Bacillota; class Clostridia; order UBA1381; family UBA1381; genus UMGS1958. The sequence continues at coordinate 2,486 of USPO01000265.1, read as the reverse complement.
TTTCCTTATTTTCAGAATAATTTTCTGTTGCAACTACATTACTCGCATCGTCCGTGATTTGCATTCCAATCGCCTTTGCCGCAGTACCTGCCGAATCACTTCCACGGTAATATACCACCATTGTTTCACCCGCTGCAAGCTGCATTGAAACGCTGAGTTTCTTTGATTTCAAAGCACTCGTAAAATTAAGAGTCTTTCCGAGCGGTGAAAGTGCCGTCATTTCCTCAGTAAACGGTGATGCATTTTCTGACGCTGACAGCTTTAATGCTCCTTCAAAAATCTCAACCGTCTTATTTTTAGTGGCATAAGATTCTTCGGTCAAATCCGAAAAATTGTACACTGTTTCGGTATCCTCAGCCGCAGCATTAAATGCAAGACTTCCGAATGCTGTCGCAGTAACAGCCAATGCCGCTGTTAATGAAATAAGCTTTTTCATCTCCATGTTTTCTCTCTCCTTTGTTAGGTTTAAATATTCAATATATTAATATTAACATGTTTTAAAAATTTTTTCAATAATTTTAGTAAAAGATAACAAAAGATTGATTATTTATATAGCAAAAAAGCTGTAATATTTCAATAAATCTTTGAATAGTATTAGGTATAGAAAAATTTCATCAAACCACAGTGTGCAGTTTTAAGATGCTTCACTCTATCTTTGCCCGGCATATCAAATGCATAACGATTTACGAAAGGATTTCATATGACAGCCGAATTATCATGTGGCAGCAGCCGCTTAGCTTCGGGCGAAACAGCCCAATATAACTTACTAATTACAACAGATAACCCGATACAGTCGTCAATAATTGAAATTGTACCCTCTGCTGAAGCATATCCTAATGCATTAATATCCATAGATACCGAAAGCATAGTATGCAGCAAAGGAAATATTTCATCAGCTTACATAGCCGGCAGTAGTATGCTGGAAATATCTGTTTTTAATATAAATGATACCGAACTGAACTTAAGCTTTAATGCATCATCAAACGGATTCAGTGATATCTGTACAACCACAGCCATGGTAAGTGCAGTTCAAGCCGGAATGGTTTATGATGCCTATTCTCAGGTTTCCGTTACAGCCTCCGGATTTATTCCCTCAATTCTAAGTATTATAGGAATTGCCGCAGCGATTGCAGCCGCTGCGGCAAGTATAGTATTTTATCGAATTTTTTTGCACTCAAGATAAAATCTCTTATCCTGTGCCTCTCCCATTGAGAAGGTCTTTCTTGGTAATGCTCCGTCCTTGATAACGGTTGTGAAGAGGTCATTTTTCTCCATCTTATCTACCATAAAGCCTATTGTATTTTCCGGCTTTGTAAGCTCTCTTACAACATCGTCGCCATGTATATAGTCAATCTCTCCGCCGTTCTTTTCAAGATATTCGTCAAGAAATTTTTGTAAAGTTCCGACCGGAAGATTTGACGGTGCATCTGCAACGTATATTGTACCCTCATTGCCCTGATATGTATATCTTATCTGCTGACCTCCGTTATCCGTAAATGACGCTGACGGATAATATTTCATAAATGAATCCATGAGCTTTTTCGGGTCTGTATCGAATATTACTCGCTGGATAGGCTCAAATTCAATTGCCTCATCATGAATATTCATTAACTCCACCAATGCGAATCTTGCCGGATGATTTTCCTTTTCCTCATCCGAAAGTCCCTGCTTGATTTCGTCCCAGCAGGTTTTTGCCGTTGCAAGTGAATGGTTTCCGTCTCCTACGGCGATGACAAGTACGCCCTTATCCTTTACGCCGTACTTTTCTTCAAATGCTGCCTTATTTTCAAGCTGCTTTAATTCATCAAGCACCTTTTTTGTGTCTTGCTCAGAAATGAGTCTGCCCTTTAAGCGTCCCGAACTTTCCATAAGTTCAAAATCATAGAGTGTTTCATATGAGTCTGCCTTTGCTGCTATGTCCTCGACAATCTTTTTTTCTCTGTCGTCAATGAGCATAAGAATATGCGGAAGCTCAAGCGGTGCGTTTATTCTTACCCTTTTTCTCGGCGGAATTCTTGAAATAATAGTTCCCTCTGTCGCACGGATTGCCGACTGCGAACCCTTGTTAAAATTGTACTCTTCCAAATCTACGCTGCCGATTATACCATGGCGAACCTTTCCATCTGACTGTGTTCTTTCAACATAGAAAAGTGAATTTTTATACTCCTTAAAAATTCCGTCGTTAACGTACTTGTCCATCTCTGCATTGATTTTTTCAATTCTCTTTTCCGGCTCGGCATCGTTTAAATACACTTCTGGAAAAATAAGCTTTAAAGTTGACGGTGCATCACCTACTGTCTTTGCAGCCCTTTCCCAGTAATCGCGCTGTGATGTAAACTGATCACATGCAACAACGCTCCATTTTGAAAAGTCAACATTCTTCGGAAGCAAAATATTTGCCGCATTAAAAATAGCCATTTATGTAATCTCCTTTTATTATAAAGACCAAGGTCTTATTATTTTCTTATAATATCTACATATTTGCA
>USPO01000264.1 GCA_900556575.1 uncultured Eubacteriales bacterium | reverse complement strand
GCAGAATATCATAGTTGAACGGGAAGAGGATGCAAAGGCAGCAATTGAATTTTTGAGACGTTCAAAGGCGGGACGTGCCACGTTTTTACCGGTTTCGTCGGTGCATGGAAGGACTCTCGAAAATATAGCACAGATAAGCGGGTGTACCGGATTTATAGGTGCCGCCTGTGACTTGGTTTCATATAATAGGAAATATGACGGAATAGTAAAGAGCCTTCTGGGACGAGTTGTTGTTGTGGATAATATAGACAATGCAATTGCGATGAGCCGCCGTTTCGGCTATAAGTTCAGAGTGGTTACAATTGAGGGTGATATATTAAATGCGGGCGGTTCTCTTTCCGGAGGAAGTGTTAATAAGCAGAGTGGTCTTATGTCGAGAGCATCCGAAATAAGAGAATTGACAGCTGAAATACAGGTACTCACAAATGAACTCAAAGCATTAAAGGCAGACAGAGAAAGGCTTGATACAGAGCTTAAAACAGTAAACGAACAGCTTTCAACATATATGCCTGTAATAAGAGGCTATGAGGATGAAATATTAAGACTTGAAAACACAGTAAAGCATTTAAAAACAACGGTAGAAAACGGTGGGAGTACAGAGGAAAACTATAGGACGGAGCTTGAAAATATAGAAAAGCAGCTTAAGGACTCGTCCGATACGAATACCGGAATACTTATGGAAATACGCCGGTTTGAAAATGCAGCGGCAGAGCATGAAGCGAAACTTTCGAAATTGAATGATGAATATGAAAGAGTAAGTGCCGAGCGTGAAAAGCAGTCTGAGGATATAATGAATGAAACGTTAAAGCTTGCGGATTTACAGCGTGATGTAAAGTCTCTTGAAGAAAAAATCATATCATCAGAAAATGAAATTGCGGAGGCGGAAAAGGGTACTAAGGAAAAGCAGGACTATTGTGAAGAGTTAGAAAAGCGTTCAAAAGAACTTAAAAAGACAATCGAAGAAAAGGAAAATCATCGAAAAGAAATTGCAGATTTATCCGCTGAGCTTAAGCATAAGATAGAGATAATTGACGAACAGAAGGCCGGCATAGTAGAAAGTCTTAAGGGTATACAGAGCGACAATAAAACCATGACAGATACGTTGATTAATTTGCAGCAGGAACTTTCAAGGGCAGAAACCAAGCGTGTCAAGCTCAATATGGAATATGAAAGTATCATGAATCATCTTTGGGATGAGTATGAGCTTACATATACAGCTGCGGCGGAGATGCGTAAGGAGTTTGACGATACCAAGGAGGCATTTAAACGTTCGTCAGAGCTTAAATCGCAGATTAAGGACTTAGGTCATGTAAATATGGAGTCAATAGATGAATATACCGAAAAGAAGGAACGGTATGAATTTCTAAGTACGCAGAGAGATGATTTGGAAAAATCGAAAGATAATCTTAATAAGATTATAGATTCTATGGAGGAGCTTATGGAGGAACATTTCGGAAATCAGTTCAATGTGATAAGCAAGAGCTTTTCCGAGGTATTTATTGAGCTTTTCGGCGGAGGACGCGGCAGACTCTCGCTTACGGATCCAAATAATTTGCTTGAAAGCGGAATTGAAATTGAAGTTCAGCTGCCTGGAAAGGGATTGCAGAATATCAATCTGTATTCCGGAGGCGAGAAGTCGTTTATAGCGATTGCATTGCTGTTTGCGATACTTAAGGTAAAGCCGACGCCGTTCTGTATTCTGGACGAGATAGACGCCGCGCTTGATGATGTAAATGTATCAAGATTTGCAACATATCTCAGAAATTATACAGACCGGACACAATTCATTGTAATAACTCACAGAAGAGGAACAATGGAGGCGGCAAATATTTTATACGGCGTAACAATGCAGGAAAAAGGCGTTTCTAAGTTGTTGTCACTTCATATAGATGATGTCGCAGACGATATGGTCAGTTAGGAGTAGTATATGGGATTCTTTGATAAGTTAAAAAACGGTTTAACAAAAACTCGTGAATCAATCGCAAAACAAGTTAATAATGTATTCAGTGTGTTCATAAAAGTTGACGACGAACTTTTTGAAAATCTTGAAGAGGCACTTATTATGGCAGATATAGGTGTAGAAACTTCAACATACATTATTGAAAAACTTCGTGATAATGTTAAACACAAGCATATCACAGACGGAAACCTTGTAAAAGAGGAATTAAAGAGCATAATAAGCGAAATACTCGGTGCGCTTGATACAACGGTAAATACGTCAACAACACCGTCTGTTATTTTGGTGATTGGCGTAAACGGTGTCGGAAAAACAACAAGTATCGGAAAAATCGCATCACATTATAAGTCGATGGGTAAAAAGGTACTTCTTGCGGCGGCTGACACATTCAGAGCGGCGGCAATAGACCAGCTTGACATATGGGCACAGAGAAGCGGCTGTGATATAATCAAGCACCAAGAAAACAGTGATCCGGCGGCAGTTGTGTTTGACGCTTGTACGGCGGCAAAGGCGCGTGGTGCTGATATTCTTATATGTGATACAGCCGGCAGACTTCATAATAAGAAAAATCTTATGGCTGAACTCGAAAAAATCAGCCGTGTTATTAACAGAGAGCTTCCGGGCTGTTCAAGGGAAACATTGTTAGTTCTTGATGCGACAACAGGTCAGAATGCAGTAAGTCAGGCACAGCTGTTTAAAGAGGCGGCAGACATTACCGGTATAATTCTTACAAAGCTTGACGGTACAGCGAAGGGCGGAATTATTATTCCGATTTGCAAGGAACAGTCACTTCCGGTTAAATTTGTAGGAGTCGGAGAGGGAATAGATGACCTTCAGGAATTTAATCCTATGGATTTTGCAAGGGCTGTATTTGAAAATAATTAAGAAAATAATTAAAACACAGTAGTGATGCTGTATGGCTGCGTTTTGCAGCAGCACTATTATTTTTGACACTTTTACTCCATATTCCGCATAGTATAAACCGTACCGCATAATGGTATGGAAAGGAGTATTGCGATGGAGATTATTGAAAACAGTTGCTGCGGGAATAGTTCAAGTGTAAATAAGCCGGATGATTACAGCTGCGGCTGCCTGGGCTATGCATTTATTCCGGAGCAGGAGCTTAATTGTACTTATGACGATACAACAGCGCTTAACCGCGGCTCATTGTTCCCGGAGTTAGATTTAACAATTGACGAATACGGCAGCATATGCAAGGGAATGGGAGGTGTCGAGGATGAGTG
>USPO01000263.1 GCA_900556575.1 uncultured Eubacteriales bacterium | reverse complement strand
TTTATTATTTAGAATCAATGGTTCGGAGATTTACTACTTATGGTAATTATGAGAGTCGTGCTAAATCAAGAACAAGATACATGCAGGAGACATTAGGGGTAGATGGCTACCGCAAAGCATATCAGGAAAAGTTAGCAGAAGTAAAGGCAGAATATAAAGATTCTCTTCTTATAAAGTTAGAAGGAAAAGTAGCCGAAAATGCAATAAATAATATGGGAAATAATAGTGCGGATGATGTTGAAGGAAAAAACACTGCTGATATGTCAGAAAATATAACAGAGAGCATAACCAAGAATGTAGCAGACAACATAGTAAAAACGGATGAAAATGTTGTATTAGAAACAGCAGAAAGTTATCCACAAAAAGAAGCAGCATCAGAACGTATTCTTCCACAGAAACAACAGGGACTATATGCAGTGGCATATCACCCAATAGGTGGAATTGTCCCAGTGAAGAAGTTTGGAGAAATTTATAATATAATAAAAAAACACTTGCATATTATTCATCTATGTGATATAATATAAGCTGCAAGGGCGCTGTTATATGGATAACATCGCCCTATATTCATATAATACGGAAAACGCACCCTTTACAAGAAGGATTGTACCTTAATATGAACCCGGTGCGGCTTTCCGCAGAAACGGAGGAAATGTAAAAATGGCTGAAAAAATTCAGATGAAAACACCGCTTGTCGAGATGGACGGCGACGAGATGACAAGAGTTATATGGCAGTGGATTAAGGATATCCTTATCACTCCTTATGTTGATCTCAAATCAGAATACTATGATTTAGGACTTGTTCACAGAAATGAAACGGATGATAAGGTTACCGTTGAAAGTGCTGAGGCTGCACGTAAATACGGCGTAGCGGTTAAGTGTGCTACAATAACTCCTAATGCGGCAAGAATGCCGGAATATAACCTAAAGGAAATGTGGAAGTCACCGAACGGTACTATTCGTGCTATAATGGATGGTACGGTATTCAGAGCACCTATCCTTGTTAAGGGTGTTACACCATACATACCTACATGGACAAAGCCTATTACAATTGCAAGGCATGCATACGGTGACGTTTACAAGAACGTTGAAATGCAGGTTCCGGCAGGCGGCAAAGCCGAATTGGTTTATACCTGTGCAGACGGTACGGAAATGAGAGAAACAATTCACGAATTTAAGGGTTCGGGTATTATTCAGGGACTTCATAACCGTGACGAAAGTATTGAAAGTTTTGCAAGAGCATGCTTTAACTATGCATTGGATACAAAGCAGGATATTTGGTTTGCTACAAAGGATACTATTTCAAAGAAATACGACCACCGTTTCAAAGATATATTTGCAGAAATTTTTGAAAACGAATATAAGGCTAAGTTTGATGAAGCCGGTATCGAATATTTCTACACATTAATTGATGATGCTGTTGCAAGAGTTATTCGTTCTGAAGGCGGCTATATTTGGGCATGCAAAAACTATGATGGTGATGTAATGAGCGACATGGTAGCTACAGCATACGGTTCCCTCGCAATGATGACCTCAGTTCTCGTATCACCTGACGGCAAGTATGAATATGAGGCAGCTCACGGTACGGTACAGCGTCATTATTACAAATACTTAAAGGGTGAAGAAACTTCAACAAATTCAGTTGCAACAATCTTTGCATGGACAGGTGCTTTAAGAAAGCGCGGTGAGCTTGATGAGCTTCCGGAGCTTATGGCATTCGCCGATAAGCTTGAAAAGGCCACAATTGATACAATCGAGGGCGGCACAATGACAGGTGACCTTTACTTATTATCAAAGCTCGAAAACAAGAAAAAGGTTAATACCAAGGAATTCCTTGAAGCCGTTAATGATACACTTGCAAAAATGATGTAAAAATTCCAAAACAAAGGCAGCTGTAAAGCTTGATTTTTCAGCTGCCTTTTTTATTTAATCTTTGATGAAATATATTTAGGATATTGTTCCATTAATTTATGTTCTATAATACTTTAATACCATTGCATAATGGTTCCATTTTTTCGTCCCAAAGCATTAAGCCCACATTTGAACCAATATTCAAATCGTTGGTTTCTATATTGTTTATACCCTTTTCTATATTTAAAGTTCTTTGCACACAGCTTAATATTCTTCCTTCTTCATCATGCTTTACTATATAAAGTATTGCCGTTATATTTTCCGTTGATTTCACAGATAAATTCCCGTTTTCATACTTCATTGTTACTCTTTGCTCAGAAGAATTATTGCATAAAATATACGGTTCATCTTCTGTTCCTTTTCCCGACCGAACGGATGCATACTCACTGTTTAAATAAAAGGCAGGGCGAATACCGATTGCACCTCCCGATGCATTGCTGTTATAAATATATCCGTTATCCGACACAAAGCGGACACATGCACCGCTTAAACTACTTTTTGGAGAACGCAGCCAATAGCTCCATTTATTTTCGGTGTTTAAATATGCATCCTTATATTCCGAATTATAAACACATTCCTGGGTGGGATATGCCATATAATAATCTCCGAGATTACTGTATACACTGTATATCTGCTTAACATCAGGCAGAAAAACTCTGTCATTTATTTCTTCGCTGTAAGCCTCATTGTAATTCTGAACAACATCATTTATGCTGCAATTATATGTATGTGGATTTATATATTCCCCCAATAATTCATATTCACAGCCGTCAAGCAGTGATTTTTGATTTACAACCAGCATTGCGTTAATTTCATCATCAGTAAAATTTGTTAAAAAACCGCTTTCGTTATTATAGGCATTATATTTCAAATGTCCATTATCCGGCTGATTTCCGCAAGTCCATGTTACTCTGCCGCTGTTGGAATTGAGCCAGTCATGTATATTTGAGTCCGACCAATAATTTGAACCCCATGTTTTTCTCCATGTTCCTTCTTCATATCCTCTTTCATGAGAACTGTTTCCTGCACTTCCCCATGCATCCCACGCTTTCAGACATAATATTTTATCACTGAGCATAATGGGTCCGTTTTCATCTTCATCTACACATCTCCATAATACAGGCTTTTCATAATATGTACCCATCTGAATGTAATCACCTATGCTAATATTCATTTGTGCCTGTGCCGCTGATATTGTACCAATAAAAAGTGCCGCAGAGACGGTAAAACCAATCATTTTCTTTTTCATTTTTTTCACCTTTTTCGTTTTATATATATCTATTATAATATATAATTTCAAAAA
>USPO01000262.1 GCA_900556575.1 uncultured Eubacteriales bacterium | reverse complement strand
CTTTAAGATGTCAGCACCGATTGTCTTAACTTCTTCCTCCGCAATTGAGAATGACATTGTCATGTAATCGTCTGAAGTATAATTCTTTTCTGCCATCTGCTTAAAGAATGAAAGGTTTCCCGTACCGTTTAATGTGTTGATGATTACATCCGGCTTAGCAGCCTCAATCTTTGAGATAATAGCACCGAAATCTGTCTGATCCATCTGTGCGTATTCCTCACCTACAACTTCAACACCCTTTGCCTTGCACTGTGCGTTGATTATCATATTTGCTGTTCTTGGGAATACATAGTCCGAACCCAAGAGGAAGAATTTCTTGTAACCCTGTTCAATTAAATAGTCGATTGCCGGAACACACTGCTGATTCGGAGCGGCACCCGTATAAATTATATTCGGTGATGACTCCATACCCTCATACTGAATAGGATACCATAAAAGGTTTCCGTAGTCCTCAAATACCGGCTTAACAGCCTTTCTCGATGCTGAGGTCCAGCATCCGAATACTGTTGTTACCTTATCCTGGTCAATAAGCTTTTCCGCCTTTGTTGCGAATGTTGACGGCTCCGATGCACCATCCTCCGCTATATATTCAATCTGCTTTCCGTTTACACCGCCGGCAGCGTTAATTTCATTGATTGCAAGTACCTCCGCATCCTTAACGGCACCCTCGCTGATTGCCATCGAGCCTGTTGCCGAATACAGAATACCTACCTTAACAGTATCTCCGCTCTGTGATGATGAGCTGCTTGCCGTGTCTGTCGATGTGCCGCCGCAGCCCGCAAGTCCCGCTGCCATCACAGCACTTAATGCCATTGCAATAAACTTACCTGTCTTTTTCATAATCAATCTTTCCTTTCCTAATAAAAAACGGTGTCTGCTTATCTCCGTAAAATCAAGAGATTTTGCAAACACCGTTGTTTGACATCATAAATCGATTCTTTCATATATCCACCACAGATATATGCCGTATCGGGAAGCGATACACAAATTCATTTATGATTTAGTATCTAATTGTATGAGCCGCGCAGCCTTCAATTATCAAAAAAGGAGGTCAATCCGTTTTGGACTGACCTCCTTGTCATGTACACAGTATATCACTTAAAGTCCGATTTGTCAACAGCATTTTTACTGTTTCTTAGCTTTTTGTGAATCCCTACGAAATTTGTAGGCTAATCAAAAATGAATTTATTGTAAACTCACATTCAAAATATACACTTTTTAAGGGTATATTTTTCTTTTCATATACGTTATGCACAATATTTTTTTCAAACCGCTTATATTTTCGTCACTGTAATATTAATACTCGTCCTTAAGCCTGACCATATGCTCGGTTATCCTGCTTATAATTTCTACCGTTCTGTCAAAATCCATATCCTTATATTCCCTGCTTGCAAAAAATCCGCCGTATATAGAGTATGTAAGCACCATATTTACTTCCATGCTTTCGCTGTAATTCGGATAAATTTCAAAAAGCGTATTTTTCAATGCCTTTTCAATCTTTCTCGGCAGACATTCACTTCTCGAACCCGAAAATACAGTTGAAATCAAGCTGCTTTGCGACTCATATGCAATAAAGAGCGACCTTGTAAAATTCTTTGGATTGTCTATAACATCCCTCGGACGTTCTATGCTCTTTATGACGGAGGTTACAATCTCATCCTCTATCACCTCAGACAGGTCATATACATCATTGTAATATACATAAAAGGTTGATTTGTTTATTTCCGCTTTTTCGCAAAGCTCTTTTACCGTCAGCTTTTCAAGGGGCTTTTTTGAACGCAGTTCTATAAATGCGTTATATATGCTCCTTTTTGTTCTTTCTTTTCTAATATCCATTTTTTCACTCCTTTCTCGATTTATTTTTTAACTCCAATATTCACAACTGTTTCTAAAATATGTCGGTTTTGCAACCATTTTCAAATATCGGCGGTTGAATATTTTTCATATCTATATTATACTATATTTAAATAAAAAAAACAACCATAGTCTTATTTTTTTGTAATATTTTTAGAGAGGATTTTTTGATATGGATTTTTACGGATTTTATACAGGAACAGAATTCCAAGCTTATGAATATCTCGGTGCTCACTATCATAACGGCAAAACCATATTCCGCACATTTGCGCCCGCCGCATTGGAAATATCCGTTATCGGTGAATTTAATAACTGGACGGAAACCCCGATGCACAAAACCTTTGACAGCAACTTCTGGGAATGTGAAATTGACGGGACAAAGCCGGAACAAATGTACAAGTACAGAATTTACAAGCGCAACGGAAAAGTAATTGACCACTGCGACCCGTACGGCTATTATTCGGAACTCCGTCCGGCTAACGCATCCAGGATATATGATTTAAGTCAATTTAAGTTTACCGATGAAAAGTGGATATACAATCGTGAGGATTACGGCAATAAACCGCTGAATATATATGAACTTCATTTCGGTTCATGGAAAAAGAAATCCGACAAAGCCGAGGATTGGTATACTTACTCCGAGCTTGCGGACCTGCTCATACCGTATCTTAAGGAAAACAAATATAACTTTATCGAGATTATGCCGCTTAACGAGCATCCGTGCGATGAATCGTGGGGGTATCAGTCAACCGGATTTTTTGCGGCGACCTCACGATACGGAACACCCGATGAACTCAGAAAATTCATAAATAAATGCCACCTGAACGGAATAGGTGTTATCATGGATTTTGTTCCGGTGCATTTTGCAGTTGACGACTATGCACTTTGGAATTATGACGGAACTTCTCTTTACGAATATCCGAACAATGATGTCGGACGCAGTGAATGGGGCAGCTGCAATTTCATGCATTCAAGGGGCGAGGTTCGCAGCTTTCTTCAATCGGCGGCACATTTTTGGATAAATAAATTTCATTTTGACGGCTTAAGAATGGATGCGGTAAGCAATCTCATCTATTGGCAGGGCCACCCTGCAAGAGGGGAAAACAAAATGACAATGGATTTTATCCGTACCATGAACAGCGGACTCAAGCGTGAATTTCCGAATTGTATTCTCATAGCCGAAGATTCCTCATCATATATCGGAGTAACCAAACCCGTTCAGGACGGCGGTCTCGGATTTGATTTTAAATGGGATTTGGGATGGATGAACGACACATTGAATTACTTCCGTACACCTCCGGAGCAGCGTTCACAGAATTATCATATGCTGACCTTCAGCATGATGTACTTCTATAACGAGAAATATTTA
>USPO01000261.1 GCA_900556575.1 uncultured Eubacteriales bacterium | reverse complement strand
ATTTACAGATAATGCGAACACCCCTGCTGTCATTGCTGCTGCCGTAAACAGTGAAACTATTTTTTTGCTGTTTATCATCTTTCTTTTCCTTTCATTTATTATTATAGATAAAAAAAGCTTAAGATAACCCCTCCTTTGTATTTTGAGCGGCTGATTTAGAGCGCAAAAAAGCCGCGGCGAATTTTTTATTGCCACAGCTGTGTTTCCTGTGAACGTCACAATTTATCCGCACTAAAACAAGCCCTTTAATTGTGCTTATCCAATTAAGTGCAAATAAGAAACATTATTCCTATGAATTATTTCAAATACGGAACAATATCAGAGCAGGTCTTCTGACTCATACATTATATGCCTTTCAGCAAACATTCCATATCTGCCTTCTCAGTTTCCCAATGACCGGCTTTCACCTTAAGATATAGAATTTAGTATATACAGCGACAGTATACCGCAGGGGATTCTCACCCCATTCCCTTTTCACCCTCCGCACCTGTCCGATACGGCTGACACTCTGTGTGAATATTTTGTTTTACGGTTATAACAATAACCGTATATATTATACCATACTGCTTTCAAAAAATCAACATGCAATGGTAAATTTAATAAAAATGCTCTAAAATACGCTGAATTTGACATTTAACATTACTCATTATGTTCATTGTATCATCACATCACTATTTGAAATAATATCAAATATAAATATTAAAATGCCGCTAGTAAGTACCTGCGGCAAAATTTTAATTTATAATCTATCTCTCACTATATCTCTCCAATCCAAATCTCCACGATCAAGTGCATGAATAAGCACCTCTGCGGTTGCAGTATTTGATGCTATTGGAATATTTTGTTTGTCACATAAGCGAAGCAAAGAGTATATATCCGGCTCATATGATTTTACATCTGTAGGATCTCTTAAGAATATCACCATGTCGATAGTATTATATGCTATTCTTGCTCCAATTTGCTGATCTCCTCCCTGCGACCCGGGTAAAAATTTATATACCTTTAACCCCGCATTCTCACTAACAAGTTTTCCTGTTGTCCCTGTTGCATACAATGTATGTTTCTTTAAAATTCCTTTATATGCGATACAAAGCTGTACCATCAATTCTTTCTTTTTATCATGTGCTATCAGTGCAATATTCATCAATGCTGCCCCTTTCTGCTAAATATCTTTGCAATAATATCTCTTAATTTATATCTTTTCGTATTTTTTTCAAAATCCATTATAGGCACATTTTCACCCAATATTCTTGATGCAATATTTTGAATTGCTTTACCTGCATGAGAGTCCTTATTGTCTATTGCAAGCTCTCCCTTCAAGGATGAACCTATAAGCTCTATATCATCATCTATAATTCCAAGGATAGGTATTTCAAGCATTTCAACACAGGTATCCACATTCATCATTATACCTCTTGTTATCATATCCGGTCTTATTCTGTTAATCACAAGGCGAACATCCTCGATTCCCTCATCCTCAAAAACATCCACTACTCTATCTGCGTCTCTCAATGCAGCTGTTTCCGCAAGCGTTATCACAATTGCACTGTCTGCACCATAGAGAGCATACTTAAATCCACCCTCTATACCTGCCGGAGAATCTATAATACAGTAATCAAACCGTTCTGAAAGTCTTTTCCAAAAATCTTTCCATATTATTTTTAATGAAGTTTCTTTATCAGAATACTCGGAATTATTTATCTCATTATCTATTCCAATCTTATTTTCAACTTTTTCATTTGTATCATTAGAATTCAATGTGACATTTTTTGCTGCAATTGCTGCACCTATTGCCGCAGCATCTCTCGTTTGAGGAGCTGGTATAAAAAACAAACTGTCGTACATAGGATGCTTAATTAAGGCATCTTCAAGAACACAGTTTCCCTCTATAACATCTGCCACATCATATACTATGCTGCTTTCCAGCCCAAGTGCAACATCAAGATTTCTTAATCCCATATCCATATCCACTGCTACAACGCTTTTTCCTCTCTGTGCAATCGCCGCACTTAGGTTTGCACTCAGCGTGGTTTTTCCCGTACCTCCCTTTCCGGAGGCAACGACGATAACCTTTCCCATCATTATTCCCTTCTTATGTTTTTTATCAAAATCACACAATATATTATACCACACTTTTTTTATTTTGTCTATGATATATCTTTACATTTTAAATTTATGAGTAACAAAAAACTGTTCATTTTATTGTATACTTTGCACAATAAACCTTTTGATATTTACATTTAAAGAGACAATAACATCTCTAAACCATTCGGATTTCACAAAATAAAATGAGGGTGCAGCAAAACTCAATCAAGATTTGCTGCATCCTCATTTTTTATTTTACTCTGCTGTTGTATTCTCTGCTGACGACTGTGCCTGTGCACCTGCAATTTCTTTTTCGAAATACTTATCGAAAATATCTCTTGCAACATATGCGGCATTTGTACCTGCCGCACCATGTTCCAACACCACTGCTACTGCAATCTGCGGATTGTCAAAAGGAGCATATGCAATGAATAGTGCATTATCTGAACCTTTTCCAATCTGTGCCGTACCTGTTTTTCCACCTACAGCTATACTATATCCTTGGAAAATATTTTTTGCACTTCCCTCATCTGTAACCTTTCTCATACCATCTTTAACGGCATTTAAGACATCTGTACTCATATCTATTTGTTCCACAGTCTGAGGAGTAAATTCTTTTACAATACTTCCGTCAACTGATGAACGTACACTCTTTATCAGATTAACCTTATGACGGGTTCCTCCATTAGCAATTGTCGCAGTGTAGTTTGCAAGTTGTATAGGCGTGAATAAACTGTATGACTGTCCTATAGCCGCCTGCAATGTATCGCCGCCAAACCAGCTGCTGTCTGTCGCATTTGTTACAACTTCTTTTTTATATTCAGGACTCGCCATATGTCCCGCTGTCTCTTCATTAAGCTCAACTCCCGTTTTTTGACCAAGCCCGAATTTCGCAGCATACTCATCAAGAGTTCCTATACCCATTCTTCTGCCTACTTCATAGAAGAAGTAGTTACATGAATTTTCTATTGCCTGAGATACATTAACAGGTCCATGCGTTGTATGGTAGCCATTCCAAATCCAGCACGCAGGCTGATAATCATCATAGTACTTATATACACCCTCGTCAACAATTATCTCATTTACCTTTAAATTATTCGACTGCAATGCAGCAATCGCACTTAAAGGTTTAAAAGTAGAAC
>USPO01000260.1 GCA_900556575.1 uncultured Eubacteriales bacterium | reverse complement strand
CATTTAAATTAAACTTCGCAAAGCCTCCTGTGCTTATTGGCAGTCCAACCCACGCCGCCTCTTTTACAGCCGTAAAATCCACCACACCCATACACAATGCCGCTGCATATGAACCGAGTATTCCGAGCATTATAGGAATTATTTTCACCATTCCTTTGCCCCATATATTGCAGGCTATAACTATTGCAACCGCTATAAGGCTTAATATCCAATTGCTGCTGCAATTATTTATCGCAGTCGGTGCAAGAATTAAACCTATCGCTATAATAATCGGACCGGTTACGACCGGAGGGAAGAACCTCATTATCTTCTTCGCACCGAAAAATTTAATCAATGCCGCAAATACAATATAAACCAAGCCGGCTACCACAACACCTCCGCAGGCATATGCAAGCTGTGTCGGATCCGCTGCTCCGTCTTTTAAGGGAGCTACCGCAGCATATCCTCCCAAAAATGCAAATGATGAACCCAAAAAAGCAGGAACTTTTCCTTTAGTTATCAAATGGAAAATAAGTGTTCCAATACCCGCCATAAGCAATGTCGTAGATATGCTTAAACCGGTTAAAATAGGAACAAGTACAGTTGCTCCGAACATTGCAAAGGTATGCTGTAAACCAAGGAGCAGAGTCTTTGGAATACCCAGCTGCCTCACATCATAAATTGCTTCCTGGCGTTTTTCTTTTTTACCCATTATTGTTTTTTTGTTCCTTTCGTATATAATTAATGAACTTTTACATTTGTATTATTTCCCGCAAATTAAAATTAAATTGCATAGAAATGTTATACATAAACTCTTCATTTCGATTATAATTATACACGATTGAATTTATTTTGTCAACACATATTTTAAATCGGAGCAAAGCTTGCGGCAGGTTACAGTCTGTACTTAAGTTATACACTTTTAAATTATACAAATAAAGTATACATATATATTTAACAAAGGCAGCCACAAACGGCTGCCTCTGTTAAATATGCCATATTTCAATTAAATGTCACTAAATAATTCTTCTTTATATACTCCGTCTTTAATAAGCTTCTTAAATGACTCGATAACATAGTCCTTATCCTCAGCATATGTAACACCGAACCACTTGTCACTTGATTCAAGCACCTTTACGGTTACCTTTCCTTCCTGCAAAAGCTTACCTATAATTATAGGCAATAAATACTCCGACTTCATCGGGTTTGACGGAACATCTTCTTTAAAGAAATCCTTAAATCCGTCCTCTAAGGTTTTTACAAAACTCTGCGGCAATCCCCACATATTCATTGATACATAGGAGTCGGCATCTATTTCTTTACCATTTACGGATGCACCATTCTCTGTCTTTACTATATCTGTTGTTTCAACCACTTCCGTAAGGAACATATCCTCATTTACCTGACAGATACCTCTTGTAACACTGCCATTTTCCGACAGTGTATTCTTCAGCTTAAAGCCCGCCATGCAAAATTCGTCCTTTGCCTCATTGCATAAATAATCGTGAAGTCTTACAAATGCTTCCTTACCATAGTAATCATCTGCATTTAATACAACAAACGGTGTATCAATTACATCTCTTGCTGCAAGAACAGCCTGTCCTGTTCCCCACGGCTTTGTACGACCTTCCGGCAGCTCTCCCGGTATATCATCCAGACTCTGGAATGCATATGCTACCTCTACACCATGTGCGGCACACATCTTTTCTATTCTGTTGCCTATTATCTCCATGAAGTCTTTTTCAATATCTCTTCTTATAACAAAAATTATCTTGTTAAAACCTGCCTCAATTGCGTCATGAATTGAATAATCCATGATAATCTCACCGTTAAGACCCACCGGTGCAAGCTGCTTTATTCCGCCGCCAAATCTTGAACCTATTCCTGCTGCCATAATGACTAAAGATGTTTTCATAAAATACCTTCTTTCTGAATTAATCCATCTTCTCCCCTTGGGTATCCAACATACCTCTATACAGCTTGATTATACCATATTCGTATATAGTTAGTCAAGTATTATTTTACTTTTTTCCTATGCTTTACATCTATTCGTCTAAAAAACAGTAATAAAAGAGCGGCTATCCTATCAACAGCCGCTCAAAATATTAAGTTTTGTTATAAATCTTTATTACTTATAAATTATTCTGCTGCTATGAGTTCATCATTCCTTGAAAATGTATTATAAATGTCTATCGTACCAAACTTATGAATACGCTTTCCGTCAATTAAAAACTGAACACGATTTATATGCTGAAGCTCTGTTAATGAATTTACTATCGAATATATCGACAGTAAACTTTTGGATTTCTTGTTTTTTTCTATGAAATCAGAACCCAAATTAACAAAACATATATCCCCCTCTGTATCGGTAGATATAAGCTCTGTTTTCTTGTTAATTACAGGATAAAATTTATTATCCTGCGGACCTCTTATCAATCCGCTTACAATATAGTACTCAATCGGCTGCTGGTCTGCAACTTTTACGGTACGGCTTGTTTTATAAAGCCTGCTTCCGCTCTTATCCGTAAAATACAAGGTAATCTGATTTGTTTCACTCGTATTTGAATCGGTTGACAGATTTATATCATCAGCTGTCAAATACCCTACGGCTGCACCGGACGAGCTTTTTATTTCTTCTCCCTGGACAGTTACCCTTACTTGGGATACACCCTCAATGCCGCACAGTGATTTTACAATTGAATATATAGCCTGCATATTTTTAGCGGAGTTTCCGCTAAGAAACTCACGGCTCATATCAACGTTAATCTTTCCGTCATCATTTGTAAGATGAAGAAGTTTTGTTTCTCTATTGATAAGCCTTTTATGTTTTGAATTTTCTGGTCCCTTCATCAGTTGCATAATCACATTTTCTGGAAGTCTTTTCGGATCACTGTACTTTATTTCTCTCAATTCAGACTCTATTGAAGTTTCTGCCTCATTCATAAAGTACAATTCGCAGTTAGTCCTAATCATGCCCATATCACGAACTATCAATATCACTGTTATAACGGCTATAAGTACTATTGCAGCCAAACCGCACATTCCCATTAAGATTTGACGCTTTTTCATACTGTCACCTCCTCGGAACGAATTGGCAGCGAAACAGTAAATACACTTCCTATTCCGTCCTTTCCAGCACTGACCGTAATTTTTCCTCCGTGTATCTCAATCGCCTCTTTTGCAATCGCAAGTCCCAGTCCTGATCCTTCTGTATTTCTTGAAGAATCGCCACGGACAAACCGATCCGTGATCTCATT
>USPO01000259.1 GCA_900556575.1 uncultured Eubacteriales bacterium | reverse complement strand
AATCAAAAAATAACGGCAGCAGACGGAAAAACCTATGTTACAGCATATGCAGATGCGGCAAATATGAGTGCGGCAAAGGAATATGAGGTTGGTTTTGACATATTCGGAAAAATTGCATATGCAAATGAAATAACTTCTCCGGTTCAATATGCAATTCTCGAAAATCTGTATGCAACAAACGGCGGTATTGATTATTATGCCGATATAATTACGGCAAGCGGAGAAAAGAAATCGTATCCGGTAACGAAAGATGACTATGATGCCTTTATAAATATTCTTATGATGGATTCAGAAAAATTTGATACAGATGAAAAACTTTTGAACAGGCAGGAACCACAGAATCGAGTGATTGAATATGTTATTAATTCAAAGGGTGAATTAAATGTAAAACGAACAGTGTATCCTTTGATATTTGAAGGAGAATATGACGCAGAGTCAAATAGACTTGACGGAAATAAATTAGATAGTGAAGTATCGAAAATATTAGATATTTCAGATTATCGTAATGATGAGAGCAGGGGTTATCCGGCTGTTTCACTGTCAGATTTCAGAGATAGTATATCATATAAAGGATATGTATTCGGCATGACAAGTAACGGTTCATATCAGTTTGTAATTATAACATCCGGAATTGGCGGCTATCATGTTACGGATGGCTGGGGAGTATATGTTACCGGAGAAAAAGTATCAACACCGGACGGATATAAGGATGCAGTTACCGCATATGTAAACAGTGAGTTAAAGACTATTCCGATTGACGTACCGGATGAGGATTTAAGCACAGGCGATATATTCTTCTATACAACAAATCCGGACGGTTATATAGATGATATAAGAAAAGTTTCGAGTACAGGCTATACATACAGAGATATGTTCAAGAAAGCGATAGACAGTAACTTTGATATTATAAATTCAGAAACGGCAGAACAGTTTAGCGGAAGCAGTTCGAAAAATAATTTTGCTCAGGATAATTGCTCCCCCAATATGCTTGTTTCGGGATTTATTATAAATAATTATGGACTTTCGGTAACAATGGCAACGAAATATGATTTGAGTAAAAATAATACAATTACAGCGTTTGATTTAGACAGATGTAAGGAATATTATTTTGCAAATGATATGACAGTTTATAAGTATGACTATTCATTTGGAAATCTTAAGAATAGGATTTCAACTGCTAAAAAAACTGATATAAAATCTTCGAGATTTTACAGAAGTTCGTATGTTGAAAATGCTTTAAACTTTGAGACGGAATATAAGGATAATATAGAGTATGAAAAAGATGACAATTGCGGAGGTGCTGTTTTTGCTGTTGCCAAGATAGTGAATGATGCGATAACCGAAATTCTTATAATGGCTCCGTCAGATAAATATTCGGGCTTTATAAAAAAGGCTAATGCGGAGGTTAATATATCCGATATATATTATTTCGATTCATATGAAGAGGAACCATCAATACTTAACGTTTACAAGGATGAAAGACAGGGCGACTATGACAGATACAAAATATCACAAAATGCTGAAATAAAGGTAAACGGCATTAAGATATCAATGAGTCTTGATGATTTAATGAATAGTAATATAGTAACCGGAAACAAAGCCGGAACAATTAAGCTTACGGATTTACCGGAAAAGAGCGGAGGCAAAACAGACGGTATTTATGATGAGATTGATGTTTCATATTATGTATCGGGAATAGTTGACAGCGTGGAAGAAAAAGACGGAGAATATACCATTCGCTTTGGCAATGCCGATTCGGTGATTAATTCGGGAAATTTAAAGCTTGATTCATCAAAGAAATATACAATAATACTTGACGGAAAAGAAATTGCTCCGTCGGAACTTAAGCAGGGAGATGTACTTTCGGCTGCGTATGATGTAAATGCGAACTTTGAAAATTCCGGAAGCTACACTATACTTGTAAGCAAAAATGTATTTGAAGGTGTGGTTACATCTGTATCAAATGCTTCCAATCCTGTAGATGTAGAGTATAAGTTTGATAACGGAAATACATATCATATAGCTTATGAGGGAGCGGCAAGCTTAAAGTCGGGAACAGCTTATACCGTTTATTTGGATGCATTGGGCAGAATTGCATATGCGGAAGAATCGACATCAGGCAGGAATTACGCAATTCTTGAAAATTTGTATACAACAAACGGCGGCGCCAACTATTATGCCGATATAATTACGGCAAGCGGAGAAAAGAAATCGTATCAGGTAATGAGAGATGACTATGACACTTTTGTAAGAATTCTTATGAGTGATGAAAGTAAATTTGATACGAGTGAAAAGCTTTTGAACAGAAAAAACATTGAAGACAGAGTAATAGAGTATGTTGTAACAGCGAAAAATATTCTTAAGCTTAGGGATGAATGGAATAAAACAGCTGCAACAGGAAATGAAATAGACGGAACTTACAGCAGCGGAACAAACTCAATCGGAAATGTGAAGTTCAGTGATGGAGTAACGTCTATACTTGATGCAAGTAACTATAATTCAGACGAAAGTCAGTCGCTTAGTCAGATTGACCAGTCAAATTTCGTAGATGATTTGGATTACAGCGGATATGCATTCGGTAAGCTTGTGGACGGTTCATATCAGTTTGTGATTATAAAATCCGGAATTGGCGGCTATTATGTTGAGGACGGCATGGCGATATATGTAGGTTCGGAATATATATATGACGATGATACATATAAGCAGGGAGTAAAGCTTTATCAGAACGGAGAGCTTAGGATTGTTCCGATAGAGGATGAGAGCCTGACAGAACAATTCAATATCGGAACAGTATTCTTCTATACGATGAATTATGACGGTGAAATAAATGATGTAAGAGTAGTATCGGATGAAGAATTTACGTACAGAGATATGTTAAAGTCGGTTCTTGAGAAAAACTTTGATTTCATCAACGAAAATACGGCATCTCAGTTCGCGGGCATAGGTAACTACAATGTCTTTGAACAGGGCAAACACGAGAATAACTGCCTTGTATCGGGAGTTATTGTAGGAAAAGACGGAAACAAGCTTTCTGTTGCGACAAGTGCAGACGATCAGTCTTTGGACAGTTTTGATACAAAGAAGTGCAGTGTATATGAGCTTTCAAGCGAATTAAATGTGTATGTATATGATTATTCGGTTAACAAAATTATGTACAGGGTATCAAATGCCGGTGAGGGTGCTGTAAGAGCGGCAAAATTTGATGACGGCTCATATGTGGGAAGCCAAGCCGACGG
>USPO01000258.1 GCA_900556575.1 uncultured Eubacteriales bacterium | reverse complement strand
CATGCCTCCTTCCAAAAAAGATGGTGTATTAAGTCAAAATTTAAGCGTAATAATAAAATTTTTAATTAATGAAAAAAAATTGTGACAAAAGTATTGAAAATTATATTTTAGATACTCATAACAACAGAGCGAAAGGGGAAGTTTGAGGGGGAACACCCTCATGTTGAAATCCGGCGGCGTGTACGTCGGATTTCTTAAGACAAAATAAGTTTCGAGGAACGAGGAACTTATTTTGTTACACTACCTATATTTTGGGCAAAAACCTGTTTTTGCCCGGCTGTTGCAAAACAAAGTTTTGCAACAGCCCTATTTTAAACTCTGTAAATATAATTTTCCTTTCTCGGCTTGACGGGCATTTTCTCTCCAAATCCGAGAACACAGTGACCTATGCCTTCATAGTCACCTTCGATTCCCCATTTCTTTAATAAAGCCTTGCCTTCTTCACTTTCAAATTCTTCCTTTGCACGGTGAATCCAGCATGATTGAACACCGACAGCCTCGGCTGCGTTCATCAGGTTGCCCATAACAAGCGAACCGTCATAAAGATAAGTACCTCTCGACTTGTCGGCAAGAACGATAACAACGGTGGATGCACCGTAGAACGGGTCACCATCTCTGCCCATTATTGCGGCATTCATTTTTGAAAGCTTTTCAACAGTTTCCTTGTCCTGAACAACAACCATAATAGGTGACTGCATTCCCATACCTGTAGGAGCATATGTACCTGCTTCAAGTATAGCGTTAAGCTTATCTTCCGGAACAGGTCTGCCGTCAAATTTTCTGCACGTACGGCGTGACTTTAAAACTTCTAATGTATCTGACATTTTTAATTCCTCCGATTCTTATTTGTTTTGTATGATAATTATAGCATATCTGCTTAAAAGAGTCAATACAATAAAAAATTAAAATAGTAACAATTATGTTAAATTACTTTGAAAACCTTGACATAAGGCTTATGGGGTAGTATAATAGAATATGTTGAGGTGTAATGTTTTTTTAGGCTATATCTCGGATAGCCGCATAGCGGCAAAATTAAATTACGGAGAATATTTCTTCGGGAAAAGGCGGAATTTGCTAATGAAAACAAGATTATGTGTAGTATTCGGCGGTCAGTCGCCGGAGCATGAGGTTTCAAGAAAGTCGGTTACTTCGGTTATTAATAACCTTGATAAAAATAAATATGATATAGATGTAATAGGTATAACAAAGGACGGAGAATGGTTCTTGTATGACGGTGATATAAAGAATATTCAGGGCGGCGAATGGGAGCAGGACAGCGAGCATAAGCACCATGCCGTAATTTCACCGGATGCAAAGGATAAGGCAATTCTTGTTCTTAACGGGGAAAAGGCTGAAAAGATTCATCCGGACGTAATTTTCCCCGTTCTTCACGGTGAATACGGCGAGGACGGAACAATTCAGGGACTGTTTGAACTTTCGCATATACCTTATGTCGGAATGGGTGTTCTGGCATCTGCAAACGGCATGGATAAGATTTATTCGAAAATGGTTTTCGCATCGGCAGGCATACCGCAGGCGGATTGGGTTGTATACCGAAAGGGAGATGACCTTGAAGCAAAGATGAATGAAACCGAAGAAAAGCTCGGCTATCCATGCTTTGTAAAGCCGGCTTGCACAGGTTCGTCGGTAGGTGTCGGAAAGGCTCATGACCGTAAAGAACTTGAAGAGGCAATAAAGAATGCGGCACAGTTTGACAGAAAGGTTCTTATCGAGGAGAATATAGACGGTCACGAGGTAGAATGTGCCGTACTCGGAAACGATGACCCGAAAGCGGCAGAAGTGGGAGAGATTAAGCCGACCGTTGAATTCTATGATTTCGATGCCAAGTATAACGATAACTCAACAGAACTTCAGATTCCGGCAGACATTCCGGCAGATACAAAGAAGAAAATTCAGGAATATGCGGTTAAGGCATTTAAGGCACTTGACGGTCAGGGACTCACAAGAGTTGATTTCTTTGTAAAATATTCGGATGGTTCGGTTGTATTAAACGAGGTAAATACTCTTCCGGGCTTTACAAATATAAGTATGTATCCTAAGCTTTGGGATGCGGTTGGTCTCGGATACGGCGATTTGCTCGATAAGCTTGTGGAATTAGCAAAAACAAGGGTAAAATAATGGAGAACAATTCAAAAATAAAGGTTATAAACCATCAAACAATAGACGGAGATACAGATATAATAGAGGAAGGTGGCAGAGGTATTTTCAGCAGCCGCGGAAATAAGCATTATATCATGTATGATGTAAAAACAGATGATGCAGATAGCCGTGTTACGATAATTGCAGAGGGAAGAAAGGTACGGATTAAGCGTTCCGGTTCTCACAGTTCGGATATGGTTTATGATACTTCAAAAAAGACGGAGTTCAAATATAATACTCCGTATGGAATACTCGATATGGAAATCGATACGGAGCATATATGCAATGCATTGAATACCGAATCGAAAAAACTCAGATTGAAGTATACTCTGACAATGCAGGGACAAAGAACCTATAATGACACGGAGATTTTAATAGAAGATATTGAATAACTGAAAGGAACATACTGTGAATAAATTAAAAAGAATTATAGCAGCATTGATTTCGGCGGCTGTAATGTCATTTCCGTTTTCGGCAATGGCAGAAGGGTATGCAAATTATGCGGCATCATCGGCGACTGATACAAAAACAGAAGATGCACCGGACGTAAAGAGTGAACCCGAATACAGCAAAAACTATTTAAATTACGAACAGCTTGCAAAGTATATAGAAGAGTACTACATAGACGATACCATAACAGCGGAAGAAGCCATGAAAGGCGGAATTTCAAATTATGTAGACGGAGATGACGAAAGATTATCCGGTCTTTTAAAGGCAATGTTCCAAAATCTTGACCCATGGAGCAATTTCTTTACAACGAGCGAGTATGAAAACTTTGAAAACCAGATAAACAAAACATTCTATGGAATAGGTGTTCAGATTGCCGAAAAGGACGGTTATATTGAAATAACTGGATTTAGCGAGGAAAACAGTCTGGCTGAAAGAACAGGTTTTAAGATTGGAGACAGAATAGTAAAAGTTGACGGTACAGATTGTGTCAATAAAGCAATAAGTGAGGTAAGAGGTCTTATAATAGGTGACTTGGATACAACGGTTGATGTAACGGTTTTGCGTGACGGTCAGGAAGTTGAAATAACGGCGACAAGAACGCAGGTTCATACGGCAACGGCAACAAGTA
>USPO01000257.1 GCA_900556575.1 uncultured Eubacteriales bacterium | reverse complement strand
ATTGCAATAAACAACATATTTGTTTATGCCGCCGCTTTCATAGGGAAGCTCCGCAACCACACCACCGACAGTAACATAATCCCCCACATGATCAATGTTAATATACATTGCACTATGATACAAAAATATTCCAACAAGAAATATTACTGCTGTGACCGCCATATCTAACATATTAAAATTCTTAAAGATCTTTTGAACAAGACATAATGTTATAAATACGACCACACCTAATACAGCGAATGTAATATTTATGTATTCGGCAGAATATATTCCCGCCGCAAGAGCAATGACAATCGGTAATAAATTCATTCAAACTCACCCCCTCCATATAGCCTTATCTTCTATCTCTAATTCTGTATATATTATTTCTTTTGGAATTTGCTGCAGCACTGACTGCATTTATTTTTCTATAAGTCCGTATTTTACTTTTATTCTTTCAAGCTTTTCCGTCATCGGTTCGGAAATGAACCATAAGAAAAATGCCGTTGCCGCTGCGTGTATTAAATCAAACGGCAGTCCCATTAAATATGCACTCATAAACATTTTTATATTTATATTTGTTTGATTCATTATAACCGAAGCCGGATTCATTATTCCTCCGTAAATTAATATTGCCGCAAGAAATCCAAATATTGCAAGTGAAAGCTTTGTTTTTCTTAAAAAGCCTTTTCTAAATAATACACCTGCCAAAAATCCCACTATTCCAAAAGCAAACATCTGCCACGGAGTCCAGGGTCCTTGTCCAAAAAAGAAATTTGACACAAACCCCGTTACGGCACCAACCAAAAAACCTGTTTCTCCGCCAAAGCATATTCCTGAAATTATAACTATCGCTAAAACCGGCTTAAACTCAGGCAGCATATAAAATGCCGCTCTTCCCGCAACCGCCAGAGAACACATTACACTTATTATTACAAGTTCTCTTGCCTGGGGTTTTCTACCTTCAAATACAAGTGCAAACGGCAGCATGGTTTCAAGAATTATGAGCAAGCTTATAAAGTAATACTTACGGTCTCCGAGATAAAACACACCTGTAAATATGGTCAGCGGAATAGCAAGCAATATAAGGGCTGCTGCCGCTATTGTACGTTTTCTCAACTTCCTGTCGCTCTTAGGTACCTGTACAGCTTCAACCCCTATTTCTCGCTGTGGAATAACACATCCAAGGCTCAATGCAGCAAATATAATTTCGAGTCCCTGATATACATATTTATTTATTTCCATACCTCGATTTTTAAGTAATATAAGTATAAAAAAACACAAGGCAAATATAATTCCCGCAATAATATTTTTTACGGAGTATTGTCTTTTTTTCTTCGTTTCTTCTGTTTCTTTATCGTTCTTTTTCGGAGATTCATACTTCTTTACATCATTATCATTATCTTTTTCTTCTGATTCTCCGCCCAAAGCATATATTACATCTTCATCAAGCACTGCTCCGTCTAATATTCCTCTTGACATTCGGCTTGCGGCAGTTGTATAAAAACTATTTTTTGCAAAGAATTTTCTTGCCGTATTTTCCGATACAATGCTGCCGTCAAAAAACAATCCGCACCTGTCCGCATACTTTGCACAAAACTCTACATCATGCGATACCATAATAATCGTTATTCCGCTTTTCTGCAAACCTTTGAGCATATGTGCAAGTTTTATCTTAAAGTGTGCATCGAGTCCCTTTGTAGGTTCGTCCAAAAGCAATATATCCGGTTCACACAGCAGTATCTTTGCAAGTGCCGCTCTCTGTTGTTCACCGCCTGAAAGGTCATACGGATGTTTTTTTAAAAGCTCTCCAAGTTCGCAAAATTCAATTATTTCACCTAATCTTTGTTCGGATTTTCCGTTTTTCTTATCAATTACTTCCTGCAAATCTTGACATACCGTTTTCTTCACAAACAGACTTTGCGGATTTTGCGGCAATACTGCCGCCGACAAATTATCATGAATTATTACTTTTCCCCTATATGCTGTTCTGAGTCCTGCAATTACTGACAGAGTAGTTGTTTTTCCGGCACCGTTTCCGCCGAGTATTGCATATAGTTCACCCTTTTTTATTTTTAAAGAAAGTCCTTTTATTATATCGGGTTGATTTTTCTCGTATCTAAACCAAATATCCTTAAGTTCTGCTGCACAGCCGTTTAAAAGCTGCTTCTCTTTTTTTTCTTCAATTTGATTTACAAACTGCTTTTGGCTTAAATACTGCCTGCCTTCCCTTACGGTCAGCGGAATTTGAGCATTATTTTTTTCTAATGCCTTATATATTCGTGTCGGCGTAGGCAATGCTAAAATCATATCATTTGAAATATCATAAAGCGTTCCGCAAACCTCTCTCGGAGTTCCCGCCGCTATTATTTCTCCGTCATCTATTACGACAACACGGTCAGAAACTGCAAAAGCCTCCTCCAGCCTATGTTCTGTCAATATAACCGTTATACCTAAATCCTGATTGAGTTTTGCTATGGTTTCTAAAAAATCATGTGCCGCAATCGGGTCAAGCTGACTCGTGGGTTCATCTAAAATCAGTACCGATGGCTGCATTACTACTATTGATGCAAGATTTACAAGCTGTTTTTGTCCTCCAGAAAGTTCGGTTGTTTTTTTATAAAACCAATCTGTTATATCGAAATAAGATGCCATTTCCGCCACTCTTGCTCGGATTTCATTCACCGGCAATCCAAAACTTTCAAGTCCAAATGCTATTTCGTGCCATACTTTATCCGATGCAATCTGATTATCCGGACTTTGCATTACATATCCTATTTTTTCAGCCTGTTCTCTATGCGTAAGTTCGAAAATATTCCTTCCTTCAAAAAGTATTTCTCCCTCTCTTTTTCCATTCGGAGCAATTACAGGTTTTAAATGTTTTAATAATGTCGATTTTCCGCAGCCAGATTTTCCGCATATGGTTATAAATTCGCCCTTATATATATCTAAACTTATATTTTTAAGACTTCGTTTTTCCGATGTTGGATATGTGAAACTCAAGTCCTTTATTTCAATATTTTTAATTTCTTCCATCTTAACACCTCCCTTATCTCGATTATTGCCGGAATACAGCATAAAACAAAATATGCTGCATATACGCTTATTTCATATATTCCTATATATGCACCCTTAAGCATTGGAAAGTACGAAAAATACAGCTTTTGATTTACCCCGGCTATAATTATATAAATTGATAAAAAGCAGATTGTACTTAAAACATATGCATCCCGTCTGTCAAATCTGTAATTTGAAAATGAACTTCTTCCAGGAAGTCC
>USPO01000256.1 GCA_900556575.1 uncultured Eubacteriales bacterium | reverse complement strand
TGAAAGAATGGCAGCGGGTGACGAAGAAGCAAAGAAGAAACTTGCTGAGTCAAATTTAAGACTTGTTGTAAGTATTGCAAAGCGTTATGTCGGACGTGGAATGTTGTTCCTTGACCTTATTCAGGAGGGCAATCTCGGTTTGATAAAAGCTGTAGATAAATTTGACTACCATAAGGGTTATAAATTTTCGACATATGCAACATGGTGGATTAGACAAGCTATTACAAGAGCTATTGCTGATCAGGCGAGAACAATCAGAATACCGGTTCATATGGTAGAAACTATAAATAAACTTGTCAGAGTACAGAGACAGCTTGTACAGGAATTTGGCAGAGAGCCATCAATTGAAGAACTTTCGGAAGCACTTAATATGCCTGAGGATAAGGTTCGTGAAATTTCAAAGATTTCACAGGAGCCTGTTTCGCTTGAAACACCTATCGGTGAAGAAGAGGACAGTCACTTGGGAGACTTCATTCAGGATGATGAGGCACAGGCACCTCAGGATGCGGCAAGTTTTGTATTACTCAAGGAGCAGCTTAATGAAGTACTTGGCACACTAACACAAAGAGAAGCACAGGTATTGAGACTTCGTTTTGGTCTTGAGGACGGAAGTCCGAGAACACTCGAAGAAGTTGGTAAGGAATTTGATGTAACAAGGGAAAGAATTCGTCAGATTGAGGCAAAGGCTCTAAGAAAGTTGCGTCATCCGTCAAGAAGTAAGAAGCTTAAGGATTTCCTTGAATTCTAAGGAGGGTAAAAATGGATTGGATTAAAGCAACAATATATACATCAGCCGCTGGTATTGAAGGCGTTACCGGCAGGCTATATCAGCTTGGAATCACAGGACTTGAAATAGAGGACGAGCAGGATTTTAAGGACTTTCTTGAGGATAATAAGCAGTATTGGGACTATGTGGATGAGGATTTGATTAAGGAAAAGCATAAGGAAACAAATGTATCTTGCTATGTTTCCGATGACCTTAACGGTCAGGAGCTGCTTGCTGCAATAAGAGGCTCAATGGCTGAAATGAAATCAATAGATGAAAACAATGAATATGGCAGACTTGAGGTTAAAGTAGAGAATACAACAACTGAAGACTGGGCAAATAACTGGAAAAAGTATTTTCACCCGATGGAGGTTGGTGAAAAGATACTTATTAAGCCTGAATGGGAAGAATACAATGAATCAACAGACAGGATTGTATTTAATATAAATCCTGGGATGAGCTTTGGAACAGGCTCACATTATACAACGCAGCTTTGCATAGAATCGCTTGAAAAGTACATTAAGCCTGGAGTAAAAATGCTTGATTTAGGCTGCGGCAGTGGAATTTTATCAATTATATCCTTGCTTTTGGGAGCAGAAGAGGCTGTTGCGGTTGATATTGACCCTAATGCAGTTGATACTGCATATGAAAACGCAGCAATGAATAATGTTACAAGTGAGCATTACCATGTATTCTCAGGAAATGTTGTAACTGACCCGGATGTTCAAGCGGAGATAGGTAAATATCAATATGAGGTTGTCGCAGCAAATATAGTTGCCGATGTAATTATAGGACTTGCACCGAAGGCACATGAATACATGAAAGAAGGCGGAGTATTTATTACATCAGGAATTATTGCCGACCGTGAAAATGATGTAAGAGAAGCACTTCTTGAGAATGGATTTGAAATTGTATCTGTTTCAAGGAGAAAGGATTGGGTATCGATTGTATGCAGGTAAATATCCATTACGAACGAATAACCGATAATATATCACGAATTGTAAGTCAAGGTGATGGTTATTATACAAAATACAATGCCTATATAGTAAAAGGCAGCAAAGGTACTGCACTTATTGATTCTTCTCCGTCAGATATTTCAGAGGAATTTATAAGTGCAGTAAAGGCTTATAAAGATATAAAAGATATAGATTATTTTATATTTACTCATACTGACTCAAAAAGAGCAGGTGCTGCCGAACAGCTTATTAAAATGAATTCTAAAGCAAAGGTTATAGCTTCAATTGCGGGTCTCAGAAATCTTAAAGAAATTATAAATGATGAAATAAATGAATATCCTGCAAAAGATAATGCGGTGATTGACCTTGGCAAAATTAGCCTTAAAATTATAATTACACCAAATATCGGCTGGCCTGATACAATGATGCTGTACTGTGAAGAAGATGAATGTCTTTTCAGCGGTTCTATGTTTCTTGAAAGAGGTAACGAGCATTCATATAAGGATATGGAATTATTCTTGGATTTTGCTGAGTCAGCATATAAAAAAGCATTACCTTTAAAAATACAATATTGCTGTCCGTCTGAGGGTGAGTGCAGCGGAAAAAATATACTTGAAAAATACCGCAGCTATTTTAACATATTTAAGCCTTCTAAGGACTGCAGGGCGGTGATTGTATTTGCCGGAACTCAGAACGGATATACGGCAGCTTGTGGATACGGTGGCCGGTGTTTTTAAGGAAAAAGGAATACAGCTTGAAATAATCAATGCGAAAGAACCTATATCTGATGTAATGGAAAGTGTAAATAAAGCTAGTTTATTGTGCTTTGCATCACCGACAATTCATAGAAATGCCGTTCCTGAAATCATGGATGTAATCACAAGAATTGATAGAGTAAATAAGCTGCGTACTCCATGCATGGTAATTGGTTCATACGGCTGGGGCGGAGAGGCTCTTGGGTTTATGGCAAATTATCTCAAACTTTTAAAACTTAAGGTATTTGAAAAGCCATTTGGCGTAGTAATGAAGCCTACCGGTGAAGATTTAAAGAACCTCAGAAATTTTACAGCGAGATTTATAGATGCTGCACTAAAGAATGAAGAATAAGGAGAATTTTATGATAACAAGTAAGCAGAGAGCATATTTGAGAAAGCTTTCACATGATATGAGTCCTATTTTCCAGATTGGAAAGGACGGAATAACAGAGGCAGTTGAAACAGCACTTGATGAAGCACTTGAAAAGAGAGAGCTTATCAAAGTTCATATTTTGGAAACTGCTCTTCTTGATACAAGAACAGCCTGTGATGAGCTTGCAGGTGAATTAAAAGCGCAGCCGGTACAGGCAATTGGCTCAAAATTCACCCTATATCGTCAGTCATCAGATGAGAAAAAAAGAAAGATAGAATTGCCAAGATGAAAAAAACAGGCATAATGGGCGGAACCTTTGACCCAATTCATATAGGTCATATTATAATAGCACAATATGCGTACGAAACACTCGGACTTGACGAAATATGGTTTATGACAAGCGGAAATCCGCCGCATAA
>USPO01000255.1 GCA_900556575.1 uncultured Eubacteriales bacterium | reverse complement strand
GCCAGAAATGATGTACTATGCCGCCAAGGCACTTGAGAAGCTCGGACAAAAAGACGAGGCAAATGTTAGATTTAACGAATTTATTGAATATGCCGCCAAGCATATGGATGATGAAATTAAGATTGATTATTTTGCCGTTTCATTGCCTGATTTTCTGATATTTGAATCTGACCTAAACAAGAAAAATAAAATTCACTGCTGTTTCATGGCCGCACTTGGTTATCTTGGAAAAGGTAACAAAACAAAAGCACAGGAATTTGCCGAAAGAGGACTTTTACTTGATAAGTGCCATGCGGGATTAAGAAGCATATAAAACCAAAGACAGCAGCTGCCAATTTATGTTTTGCAGCTGCTGTCTTTTATTATCTAATTCTGAATACACATACTGACTCTGCCGGAATTTCATAATTAATAACACCGTTTTTGGCAATTGCCTTATCGGTTTTTATAACAACATTTTCAGGTTCATCAAGTGTATTTTCGGCATCCATGGAATATCCGCTCATGTAGTATATGTCAGCCTCACTTACCGTCCTATCTGCTTTAATCTCTGTTGTATGCGATGTATTCTTTAAATTAACTGCCTTGACAATCAAGTCACCGTTTTCATCATCAGTTGATGCAACACAGTATATCGGCTCAATTACAAGTTCTGTCTTTTTTGCTCTGTTTGTCAGTTCACTGTCATTATCAGATGTAATATATGAAGTAATATTTCTTCCCGTACAGTTCAGCATTAAGCTGTATTCCACATTCTTCTCGACCGTAAAGCCAAATTGATCTAAACAGGTATTTCTTCCGTTTATGTCCTCACACAATGCGCAGTCCATGTTCTGCCATCCGCCTATTTCCCATGAACGTTTATTCTGCTTATCTGCATAGTCGAACCACATCATAAAGCCTCGTATTCCGCTCTGCATTACAGCCTTTACACTTATTCTGTATGTATCGCTCTCAACGCTCGCTATCTTAACAGGTTCATCTCCCGACTCAAGAATTACATCATCATGTGTAATTCTATTTCCGCCGTCATATACCTTTATATCGGTATACTTTACTTTTGTTCCCGGCTGAGGAACTAAATAGATTTCGTTTCCCGACTTATAGCTGCGGATTTCATTCTCTCCGGCATCACCGACATTACATTCCACTTCGGTATTGCCCTGATTATTCATAAACAGCTTTTGAACATAATAATTCGGTGTTACGGCTGTTCTGTGATTATCAAACCATATCATATCGGGTTTCCAATTGACATAATCCACATTTGCAAATAAAGGTGCATAGCACGCAAGTCCTACATTTTTTGCATTTCTTTCAAGTCCTATCATATAGCTTGCTTCTGCAAGTGCATTATACCATGTATTTCCCCACGTTGCATACTCACCCAAAAACACTTTTGATTTCACAAAAGGTGGAAGTCTGTCATAATGATGATGATTTGCAATAAACCACTCCGGTGAAAGATAATAATGCTCATCTACAAACTCTGAATTATGCTCTGTTGCACTCATCCAGCCTTTTCTGAATTCACCGCCGCCTACAAATGGACCTGCACTGTTTATGAGTTTAATTTCGGGATACTTTTCCTTTATTGCATTATGGAAATACGGGTATCTCTCAAAAAATCCGTCTCCGACTTCTTCGTTTCCGATTGCAAGATATTCAAGTCCGAACGGCTCCTTATGCCCCAATTCACATCTTATCTTTCCGTATTCGGTCGATTCATCTCCGTTTGCAAATTCTATTAAATCCAATGCATCCCGTATCCATTCATCAAGCTGTTCAATCGGAACAAGTCTTTGATGGTGCGGATCATAACCTGCCGGCAATACCGGAAGCGGCTTTGCTCCGATATCCTCGCAGAATTGGAAATATTCATAATATCCAAGTCCGAGCGACTGATTATATCCCCAGTTGCTCCTCTTTGACGGTCTGTCCTTTACATCGCCTATTGTATTCTTCCAGCGGTAAAGACTGTCACGGTCATCTGCATTTAACGAGCCGTCATGCACAAGGCATCCGCCCGGAAAACGCATGAATTTCGGCTTTAAATCCGCAAGCAGCTGTGCCAGATCCTTTCTGAGTCCGTTTTTTCTTCCCTTAAACGTATCCTTCGGGAACAGCGAAACATTATCCAGATACACTCTGCCGGCTGTTATGAGCCTTACGGCAAGTCTTGAAGAATAATCCGTTTTCGGTGACCTGAATACAAGCTCCCTCTTTGACCATTCTTTTTCCGATATGTCCAAAACTTCGCCGCAATATTCATCTCCGTCCGCAGACTCCAGCGATACTTTGAGTTTCAGCGGTCTGCCATCACAAGCCGCATATACGGAAAAATTATACTCTTTTCCCTCTTCAAGCGGTATTCCGCTGTTATAGCCGAGGTTTTTTACACCGATACCGTCAATAGGCTCCATAGCGTCTATCACAAGATAATGCGAATTTTTTTGGCTTAAAGGACGTGCGGTCTGAACCATTATCTTTCCTCTGTAATCCTGCGGCAAAATCTGTTCCCATGCCGTCATTGAATTGTATTTCGGGTTATCAACTTCACAAAATTCAAATCCTCTGTTGCGTACAAGTTCACCGTATAAACCTCCATCGGCACTATGGTTTATATCCTCAAAGAATATTCCGAACAAATCGCCTATCGGTGCAATTTTGTTTTGGGTGTTTACATTAATCTTCATTTTCTCTCTCCAATATAACCTCTGTAAAACTGCCGCACAAATTTGCAGCAGTCTATCATATACTATACCAATGCAATCTTAAATACTTCTTCCGTATTTTTTACCGGAATAAATTCTATCTGACTTCTGATGTCCTCCGGAACATCGTCCAAATCCGCCTTATTCTCATACGGAATAAATACAGTCCTTATTCCGGCACGGTATGCGGCAAGTGACTTTTCCTTTAAACCGCCTATCGGAAGAACACGTCCTCTCAAGGTTATTTCTCCGGTCATTGCAATATCATTTCTGACAGCCTTTCCTGAAAGTGCAGAAATAACAGCCGTTGCCATTGTAATACCCGCACTCGGTCCATCCTTCGGAACAGCCCCCTCCGGAATATGAATATGTATGTCTTTATTCTTATAGAA
This sequence comes from uncultured Eubacteriales bacterium, assembly GCA_900556575.1. Classification (GTDB taxonomy): domain Bacteria; phylum Bacillota; class Clostridia; order UBA1381; family UBA1381; genus UMGS1958. Next base: position 219 of record USPO01000255.1, on the reverse strand, counting down.
TTTTTCCTCTATTCCAAATTTATCGGCTATTGAACGGATATAGCTTATTGCGGTCATTGCACTTTCCTTCATTACGTCGCCAAGCTTACCTGTAAGCTCTGTCTTTCCCGTACCATTCATAACGTTTACTTCTATCGAAAGGGTTTCTCCCCCGACGCTTGTCCATGCGAGTCCACGGGCTATTCCTACCTGCGGTTCTTTGTTCATCATCTCAAAATG
>USPO01000254.1 GCA_900556575.1 uncultured Eubacteriales bacterium | reverse complement strand
AGGCGGATGCAGACAGTATCGTTAAGCATATAGAGCATTTCATGGAGCTTGGAGGAGAAAATAATATAGGAATAGGTGCTGATTTTGACGGCACGGAAAATAATCTCCCGATTGGAATTAGAGGATGCCAAGATATTTATAAAGTTTTTGAAAGACTTTTGAAGTTAAATTATACCGATGAACAGATTGAAAAGATAAGTCACAAAAATTTTATGCGTCTGTTCATACCGAATGTCTGAACGGGAAAACACATAAGGGCTTAGAGCCGGAAAGGAAGTAAAATGCCAAAATTTTTTGTACCTAAAGAAAATATAAAGGAAGATAAAATCATAATAAATACCGAGGATGTTTCGCATATTACAAGAGTGCTGAGAATGGGCGAGGGAGATACATTGCTTTTATGTGACGGAAAAGGTTATGACTATGATGCTGAAATTACAAATATTTCAGCAAAGGAAATAATATGCAAAATACTTAAATCAAGAAAAAGCAATACAGAACCGAATATAGAAGTAACTCTCTTCCAGGGACTCCCCAAAGCGTCAAAAATGGAATATATAATACAGAAAACCACCGAACTCGGTATAACAAAAATTGTACCTTGTAAGATGTCACGCTGTGTTGTTAAGCTTGAAAACGCAAAGGCGGAATCAAAAAAAATTGAACGCTGGCAAAAAATAGCCGAGTCGGCAGCGAAACAGTCGGGAAGAGGTATAGTGCCTGAAATCGCTCCTGTTGCTGATATAAGCTCCGCTATAACTCAGTTAAAGGAACAAGACATTGCATTTGCTCCGTATGAGTGTGAGGATACACAGAGCCTCAGAGAGGTATTACAGTCTGTAGATAAACCATTAAAGATTGGATTTATAATTGGACCTGAAGGCGGATTTGATATGAGCGAAATTGAAAAACTGCATGAAGCCGGAATAAAAACAGTGACACTTGGCAAAAGAATATTAAGAACAGAAACAGCAGGAGAGGCGGTTCTTGCCATGACAATGTATGAAAAAGGTGACATTAATTAATGCTTGAATATTTTACGGTAAAAGCATCTGAAATAAATTTAAGCAACAGGCAAATGCTTTTAGAATTTTCAAAAGAAAGACGAAAAAAAATTGAAGTAATGAAAAATGAAGCGGCGAAAAAGCTGTGTGCGGCAGCCGAGCTTGCGTTGATAAAGACAGTGAAACATTTCTATCCTAATGACTCTCTGCCGATTGAATATAGGCGCAGTGAGCACGGAAAGCCGTATTTGTGTAATCATACAGCACTCCATATTAATATCTCTCATTCGGGTAATTATGCTGTTTGTGCGGCATCTGATTGCCCGATAGGAGTGGATTTACAGCAGATAAGAAAGGTAAACTTCAATATATGCAAAAAATATTTTACATCAGATGAGCAATTATATGTAGGCTGCGATGAACAGCGCTTTTTTGAAATATGGTCGAAAAAGGAAAGCAGAGTAAAGGCAACCGGAACAGGAATTACAATTCCATTGAACAGTTTTTCTGTGCTGGGTAATGATGATACATTTAAATTTATTGAATTGATTCCGCCTGAGAGCGGATATGTTATGTATGTGTGCGAAAAGAGAAGTGTACCAAAGCTCAAATGAGTTTAACAGCACTTCTCTTTTGCTGTTTTTGAATATATCGCCAGATTATAGAATTTTAATAAAAAAATATAAAAAAATTAAAAAAAATACTTGACAAATCATCTATATTGTGTTATTATAATAACAGTTAGTAACAACTAACCTATTAAACGGATACGAAGTAAATTACATCGTATCCTAATTTTTAAAACGATAGTTAGCCGTAACTAATTTTAGAAAGGCGGTACATATATGAGTATAGTAATAGTAGGCGGCAATGAACGCATGGTATGTCAATATGAAGGCATATGCAAGAGTTTTGGATATAAGGCAAAGGTATTTGCAAAGAAAAGCGGAATGTTGAAAAAAAATCTCGGTACTCCTGATTTAATGGTGCTTTTTACAAATACTGTTTCACATAAAATGGTTTTAAGTGCTGTAAATGAAGCAAAGAAAAATAATGTTCCGATAGAGCGTATACATTCAAGCAGTGTAGCGGCACTCAAGAGCCTTCTTGAAAACAAATCAGCATTAGCGAGAGTTTGATATAGGCTGTGAACTGAATTTAGATTCGGTTTTAAACAAAATGAAAGGATAAGGGACTGACTATGGAACGCCTTATAATACAGCATTGTGCACCGACACTTGCAAATCTGAAAACAGCGAATCTCGTCAATTGGAGAGGAGCTATAAATGAAGAAGATTTTAAGTGCTGCAAGGAAAATCTCAAGAAAAAGGGTGTTGAAATAACAATACTCAGTAAACGTGAAAACGGTGCTTTGCTTTATGTATACAGACGAAAAAGACTGGAGTCGGATTTATCTCAAATTAAAGCCTTTTCAATATTAAGGAAATTTGGGTATAAAAAAATAGATGTTGATTATTGCTTGGACTATCTTGGCAAAAGAATAGAGGAAAGTCCATGTTTTCCTCATGAGATAGGCTTATTTCTTAGTTACCCGCCGGAAGATGTTCTTGGGTTTATTGAAAACAAGGGACAAAATTTCAAATGTCTTGGATATTGGAAAGTATATTGTAACGAGTGTGAGGCAAGAAAAACTTTTGAAAGATACAAAAAATGTATTGAAATATACATGAAAATGTATAATACAAAGGGAGTAGGAATTGAACGTCTCACCGTTGCAGCGTAAAATGTTAAATCTTTGGGTATAATACCTAATTGAAATTATATAAATAAAAATTGGAGGAACTTTAACAATGAGTAAAGTAGCAGTAGTATTTTGGAGCGGTACAGGCAATACAGAGGCAATGGCGCAGGCAGTAGAAGCCGGTGCAAGTGAGGCAGGTGCAGAGGTAAGCGTAATTTCAGCTGTTGATTTCAGCGAGGATCAGGTTGATAATTATGATACAATTGCATTCGGCTGTCCGTCAATGGGTGCAGAGCAGCTCGAAGAGTCGGAATTTGAGCCGATGTTTGAGTCATGCGAAGGTAAGCTTAACGGAAAGAAGATTGCATTGTTCGGCTCATACGGCTGGGGCGGCGGTGAATGGATGCGTGAATGGGAGACAAGATGCTCATCAGACGGTGCAGTTCTTGCCTGCGACAGCGTAATTTGCAATGATGCTCCTGATGATGATGCACTTGAACAGTGCAAGGCATTAGGAAAGGCTTTGGCATAATCCTCTTATGAAGTGAATGATTTTCATTGATTTCATAGTTTGATTATATATTATTTGGTTTGTGTGATTGATAAAAATAAAGGCTCGTT
>USPO01000253.1 GCA_900556575.1 uncultured Eubacteriales bacterium | reverse complement strand
TGCACCAACAGCCGCAAGAGCTATTGCTATAAGTAAGTTAAGCAGGTTAAAAACTGTACAGATATTGTCTTTTAATATCTGAGAGGTTGATTTGGTAATGTTTTTCTTCATAATAACACTCCTCGCTGATTTTTTATTCTATACATTATACGAGGATATGAAAGAAAGGTTGGGATGATGAATAAAAAAGTTTTATGTTATGATAAAGTAGTATTGGGTGTACTTTACGAAAAGATTACAGAACGGTTTCTTTTGTATGCAATTTGTTAAAGATGCAGATATAAAAAATGAATTTGCAAAAAAGTTTGGGAGTATTTTTTTTAGAATGGTTGCTGCGGCAACTGACAAAATAGAAAAAGTGTGCTATAATATATACTAAGCAACAAAGGTTGTAAGTTACATTCATTCATTTCAAATACGGCGGCACATTGGGTGTCTTTTTTTAAGCGGACGGGTTAGCGAAGACTAATATGAGTGTGCCGCAGCTTTTGAAGTGGTGGTTAGCAAAGGCTGATTTTAAGAATGGAAATCATGGGGTTGTCACAAAACTTTTTGAGTTTGGCGGCAGCCTCATATATATAGATTTCAATAAAAGTAAGAAAGGACTGAAAGGATGTTTAAAAAACATTTAAAGAAAGCGGCAGCATTGCTTGTGAGTATTGCGACAATATTCGGAACACTTCCGGCAATGGCGGCAAGCGATGAGGAAGCAAAGGAAAATGATGAAGTCGTTGCATTAACGGCGGAGGAGGCTCAAAACCTTACATATGATGAGGCTATTGAGGCACTTCAAAAGGGCAAAGAAGAACAGGATGCTGAAAAAGCCGCACAGATTGACGAGATTAAATCTCATGTTTCAGAAGATGATACACAAATTGAATTGACAGCAGATGATACTGATGCGGAAGATGGTGTTAATTTCAGCGGAACATTTCAGTCAAACTTTAAGGTTACATTGACAACGACCGATGAAGCTGCTGCAAATTATGACAATATTACAATTTCAATAGAACAGCTTGACAGAGGAGATACATGGAAGGATATTCTTGCAAAGCTTCCTAATGAAGCAGACCAGAGAACTTTGTATCAATATAAATTCTCTTATAAGGACGCAGACGGCAATGATGTTGCGTTTGAGGACGATAAAACAACAGTTAAGATTGAAAATGACTGGATAAATGCAAATCCGAGTGTTTATGTTTATGATGAAACAAATCTTACGAGGGTAGATTTTTCGGGTTCGACAGATGCAGAGATTTCCGGTACAAGAGAAATCACATCAGATGAAGTATATTTTTATCCCGATAACTATTCAGAGGGAATAGATACGGTTACGGTACAGGGTATGTTAAAGAACTATGTACAGGTTTGCGATTTTGAAGAAAGAGAACCGCTTGCACCGGGTACATATTCGATTACCGCAAATCCGATTGTACAGGGTAAAAACAATGAAGTTCTTGACGGAGTACAGGTTTATCTTACAAACTGCGGATTTCCTCCGACAGCACCGATGAAAAACTCCGCTGAATTGGTAGTTGACAAGGACGGCAAGATGACTCTTACATTCGGTCCTCTGAATGCTGTATTTACTTTACTTACGGCAGATGACGGAACTGACGTACATATCAAAAATAAAGTTATGGCAGCTGACGGCGGAGATTATTATGATGAAAGAATAAACGGTATGACAGTTGAGCTTGATAATTATCATGGTTTTTATAGCTTTACCAATTGTTCGCAAAGACCTGTTATTCTTGATCACGGCACAAATATGCAAATCGACCTTGAGGTTGACTTTGACAGTGCAATAAAGGGCTATGACAGCTCAGATGATGAATTTAAAAAGACATTCACAGATGACGCCACAGGCTCAACAGTAGAGGTTAAGACAACTGAAAGCTTCGGCTCAAAGCTTGAAAATGCAACAATGAAGGTTACACCGCTGAAGAATGGTGTTGACGGATATGACGATGCAAAGTATGCAATGGATAAGGTTTGGGATAAGCACGGCGACAATGCAGGCGACGGCTGGGAGGTTTATAACTACAAGCTTCTTGACGAAAACGGCGAAGAAATTGTGCTTAGAGGAAACAGTAAGGCTGATATTACAGTTGAAAAGCCGTCAAGCTATGAGTATTTAAATCCGGTTATTCAAAGTGTTGATACTGTTGAAAACACAACAACAAATCTTATTTTTAATACAACAACAAACAGCAATGACACAAAATATAGCTTTACAGTAAGAAGTCTCGGCGACATTGCGATAGTAGATAAGCAGAGTCAAGATGATGAAGGCGAATATTTAGGCTCAGTTTGGCTTATAGATTCGCTCAAGTCAAAGAATGAAGACGGTACATCACTTACATTCGCATATACGAGCTATAGCTATATGGAAGGTCAAATGGGCGGAAGAAGTGCAAAGGACGCTAAAAAAGAAGAAACCGCACAGGGTATTAAATATACGTTCTCGTTTATTGATATGGACGGAGAAGGTCCGTTCTATTATACAAGTAAGAATATATCGTGGCTTGAGGCTGAAGTTCCTCTTAGCGACAAGGTTACAAAAGATTCAAACGTTTACCTTGTAGTCGAAAACGGTGAATCAACATTTGTTAAGCAGCTTGATACTTTTACAATACATCAAAATAAGTTTGCTTTGGATGTTTTCAAAATCACTGAGGACGAACCGGACAGCAAAGTAAATAAGCAGTATGAGTTCAATAATCAGGATACTGCAAACTATATCGTTAAGGGATTCTATAATGCGTATAACAATAAAACAGCGTCGATAGAAACACCGCTTTCATATCTTCTTGTTTCTGATAATAAGTATGCAGGTACACCTTTAACTTATGTAGAAAATGATTATAGCATTGATGAAATGGTAAAGCAGAAAGCTCCGAGCTATTTAGGTCAAAACATAAGAAATACATATTATTATTCGGATAATGCGACTGTAAGCGGTGAAGTTGAGGCTAAGGACGCAGGCGAGCATACAATAAGCGCCGTTCCGAATGAGGGATATACTTGGATTGACGGAACAAACACCGCTAAGGAATTTAAGTGGAATATAGATAAAGCTTATCTTCGTACAACCTTGACTCTTTCCAGGAGTGTAATCGGAATAGATGAAGAATTACCGACTGCGACTTTATCATATGACGGCTTTAAAAATGGAGAAACACCGGAAACCGCAGAAGATTTCGTTGCTCCTACAATAACATGGCCTGACAGAACAACATTTGTAAAGGGCGAAAGATATAAGGTTAATGCAGACGGCGGAAGTGCTAAAAACTACGATGTCAGAAGTACATATACAAGAGTAAGAATA
>USPO01000252.1 GCA_900556575.1 uncultured Eubacteriales bacterium | reverse complement strand
CATAGAGGACGGTAAACCTGTATACACAGACGGAAAAGCATCATATGAAAACGGTACGGTGGATATAGTAGCTACAGATATTAACGGAGGAGAAACAGCAATATATCCTATTGAGATTTCAGATGCTCCGACAGAGGTACAGTCGGTTACAATTGATAAAAAATCTGTATCTATGCCGCTCGGAAGCGGTGCTGAATTGACGGCGGCAGCAAATCCCGCATCACTGTTAAATAAGGAGATAGAATGGTACAGCAGTGATGAGGGTGTAGTAAGTGTATCTGAAAGCGGTTTTACGGTTGACGGAGCGGCAAAGGCAGAAATTAAAGCCGAAGGAATCGGAACTGCGTATGTAACAGCAAAACTCGGAGATAAAGAAAACATATGTGATGTTACCGTAACAGACGGAATTGTGAATATAAACAGCATAAATATTGAGGACTTCAAAGAAATAGATGTTGACGAGGTGTACCGGTTAGAACCTGTAATATCGGAAGATAAGGCATCAGACAAAGAACTTATATGGTTAAGTACAAACAGAGATGTGGTTACTGTAAATAACGAAGGAATAATAATGGGTTATAAAGATGGTACAGCCAATATATATGCAATAGCAAAAGACAGCCTGACAGAGCAGCAGCATAATGAGGTTGATGAACTTGCGGCTACCGGACTGAGAAGTATAGAGGGTGATAATGAAGATGCTCTCAATTCGATTCTTGTATCAGCTGTATACGGAAAATGTAATGTTTCGGTTAAAAATTCTTCCGATTATTTGAGAAATCTTCACATTCCTAAAGAAACGATAACCAATGAATCGGTTCAGCTGATGTGGACGAGAGCATCAATGATAGATGCGGTCGGTTTGAGCAAATATAGAATATATTGTAATGATAAGCTAATCGGAAGTACGGATAAGCTTAGCTATACAGTAACGGGACTTGAGGCTAATACAGAATATGAATTTAAAGTAGAGGCATTGTCCGGAGAAAACATTTTATACAGCAGCAGCGTAACAGCAGAAACAAAAGAAAATCCAACAGCAATAATTAATGTAATGGAAGAACCGTACAATGCAAAGGGTGACGGATACCATACAGATACTTATGCTATTCAAAGAGCAATTAATGACTGTCCGGACGGAGGTATGGTATATGTTCCGGAGGGGTTCTATTATTCCGGAGCATTGTTCCTTAAAAGTAATATGGCATTTAAGGTTGACGGAGTAATAATAGGAAGTATACGTCCGAATGATTATCCGGATATAGTTACAAGATGGGAAGGCTGGAGAAAGATATATAAGACTGTTGAAGACGGATGGGATAACTATACTGAGCTTGTACCGGTTTGTGATACGAACAGATATGCAAATTCGAGCTTGTTAAATGCCGGAGTATATTATGAGGGAGAGGCAGGAAAGTCATCTCCGTATAATGTTTCGGATATAACCGTAATCGGAAAGGGAGAGCTTAATGCAAACGGATTTAGCTTAGCATATTACGAAGGTCCTAATACAAACGAAACTTCAACCGGAGGTATGTCACCGAAAGTAAAAACACTGGCGGATGACCCGACTTTGAGGGGAAGAACAGTTACGCTGCATAATGCACAGAATATATATTTCAGCGGTGTAACAGCATCGTTTAGTCCGGGCTGGTGTGTTCATCCAATTTACTGCGACAGTGTAAGCTTTGACGGAATGAATGTCATAACTAAGGCAAATAACAAGCATTTGGACGGGGCAAACAAGCAGCAGGAAAATCAAATACTTAACGGCGACGGCATAGATCCGGAATCATGCTCGCGAGTTAATATTACGAATGTTTGGTTCTATACCGGTGATGATAATATAGCAATGAAATCGGGAAGAAATAAGGAGGGAAACGAGCTTGATAAGCCTAATTCATATATTCGTGTAACAGATACGACAGCAGAAAACTGTAAGGGCGGATATTGCATAGGAAGTGAAATGGCTGCGGGAGCTCATGACGTGCTGTTCCAAAATGTATCAACCACAGGATACCTTAATTTACCCGGTTTATGGATTAAGGCACCAAAGGCAAGAGGCGGAGTAATAGAGGATATTACTTATCGTGACTGTGATATAAACGGAGCATCAAGAGGAATAAGCTTTGAATTGGCATATGATGACGGAAACGGATTTACAAATGTAAATCCGGCAAAAGATATTCCTTATGTAAGAAATATTATGCTTGATAATGTTTACGGTTCAAACAGAAACGGTATTTATTTACTTGGTGATGCAAGCCGTAAAATAACAGGAATAACACTAAGAGGAGTAAATCTTACAGGGGGAAAAAGCTCTGTGAAATATTGTGAATACACAGAATTAAAAGAATAGTATATGGTGAAAAAATATATTATAATCAGCATATTGAAAAAGGCAGTGCTATGAATTTAGCAAATGCCTTTTTCAATATTTTATTGTTTCATTGTTGTGAATTAAAAGTATTCTATGATTATAATTACAAAATATAAAGTAAAAAAAGTATAGCAAGATATGCTAAATTAGAAATGGTGAAGTATAGTAAATACTTGCCGCAGAGTGTTTTATCTTCTTTGCCGATATATTTAAATGATATAAGACTTGCCATTGAGGCAATCAGTGTACCGAGTCCGCCGAGGTTTACACCTATTATAAGATCATGATAATTGTTCGTAAATCCGGATAAAAGCAGTGTTGCAGGAACGTTGCTTATAACTTGACTTGCCAAGATACCGGTTATACATTCTCTGCCGTATATTGCTCTGCCAATATAGCTGCTGAATGACTCTATTCTGCTCATGTTGCCTATAAAAATAAAGAAGGCAATAAATGTTAATATTAATGTGTAGTCAACCTTAAACAGTATTTTATAGTTCACAGCAATGATTCCTAATATAATAATTACAAGCATTACCTTATAATCAATAACTCTTGTAACAGACAGCAGACATACCGCGAACATCAGCAGGTATGAAAAAATGCTTCGTTTATTGCCAAGACTGTTTCCGATTATATCGGTATTTGTGGTAAACTGCCCTTTTTTACAGCATATAAAAATATGTATACAAAGCAATATTAATGAGGCTGCTGTGTAGGGGAGCATGATTAAAATAAACTGTCCGAATCCTGTTCCTAAAACTCCGTATAAATACAAATTCTGCGGATTACCGATTGGTGTAAGCATACTGCCGAGGTTTGCAGCGAGTGTCTGCAATACAACAACTGGAATTATCAGCCGCTGTTTAGCAGTCTTACCGAGCAGGCTTAGTACGGTAAAGGTAAAAGGTACAAAGGTTATTAAAGCAACATCATTTGTTATAAGCATACTTGTAAAAAAGCATAGCATCACAAG
>USPO01000251.1 GCA_900556575.1 uncultured Eubacteriales bacterium | reverse complement strand
TTATGCAAAATTAACAACCTTGATATTTTTTACTTTATTATAATTTAAGCAAAAAACACTGTAAAACTTTGAATTCTTATTAAAGTCCAATATAATTTTACTTTAATTTTTTAAATCTTCTTCCAACCCCAAGATGTAAACACCGCAAGCATCGGGAAAAGCTCAAGTCTGCCGGCTAACATATCAAATGTAAGCACAAGCTTTGACAAAACAGAGAACTCCGAGAAGTTTCCTGTCGGTCCTACAGCACCTAACCCCGGTCCTATGTTATTCAAAGTTGTAATTACCGAGGTTATTGTTGTAGTCGCATCAAAATTGTCCAATCCTACTATAATTATCGATAATGCCATGATTATTGAATACACCACTATATACAATGCTACACCCTGCACTATCGCACCTTCAAGCGGCTTTCCGTCATTTTTTACCGTTAATACACTTCTCGGACTGACTGCCTTCTTTATTTCGTTAAACGCACATTTAAACATTATGCTTATTCGCACAACTTTTATTCCGCCGCCTGTTGAACCGGCACAGCCTCCCACGAACATCAGCATCAAAAGTATCATCTGGCTGAACATCGGCCATTGGCAAAAATCCGCCGTTGCATATCCGGTCGTTGTTATTACGGACGATACTTGGAAAAACGAGTACCTTAGTGATTTCAAAGGCGAACCGTATATATGCATAATATTAAGCATTATTAAAATTGTCGCCGCTGCCACAAGCGACAAATACAGCTTAAGCTCACTGTTTTCCTTTATATGAATAAACTGCCTTGCTATTATGAAGTAATAAATATTAAAATTGACACCGAATAATAGCATAAATATACCTATAACATAGTCTATATACGCACTGTTATAATAGCCAACCGAAGTATTTTTTACTCCAAATCCGCCTGTTCCGGCAGTACCGAATGTATGCACAAGACTGTCGAATACATTCATTCCTCCGAAAAGCAGAAGAATAAATTCAGCTATTGTAAGTGATATATATATGCCATATAATATTCGTATTGAAAACTGCCATTTTGCGGCAAGCTTTCCTATTTTCGGACCCGGCATTTCCGCTCTCATCACATGAGTGGTTCTTGAGTTATCAGAAATAATTGCCGTAACAAATACCAATACTCCCATTCCGCCGAGCCAATGAGTGAATGACCTCCAAAACAGCAGACTCTTGCTCATACTTTCAACGTCCGTTAATATTGTTGAACCCGTTGTAGTAAATCCCGATGCCGTTTCAAATACGCAATCTATAAAGCTCGGAATTTGCCTTGAAAACCAAAAAGGTAATCCTCCGATTACAGAGAACAATATCCATGTAAGTGCAACTATTATAATACCTTCTCTTGCATATATATCACTGTTTTTAGGTCTTGCCATATAGCCTATAAACCCCAGTGCCGCAGAAATCAGTATTGAGTACACAAACGGCATTGCCTGCCCGTCATGATATATGAGTGACACAATAAGCGGCAAAATCATAAATGCCCCGCTTGCTATCATCATTCTTCCCGTCAGAGCGAGAACTTTACGATAATTCATAACTTTCTCTCTCCTTTACGCAAGTATATCAGTCAGTGATTTAAGATTATTTGTTGTAACAACAACAACCGTATCTCCGACTTCAATCATGGAATTACCGTCCGGTACTCCGCCTCTTCCACCGCTCTTTTTTACTATTGCGGCAATAAGGATATTTTTCCTAAGTTTCAAATCCTTCAGCGGCTTATTTGTAACTCCCGATTCCTTACATACTTTAAATTCAACAGCTTCCGCTTTGTTGTTTATTATTCGATACAGCGAAACAACCTCCGGTTCTTCGTCCGCCTCATTCATTGCCCGCACATATCCGACTATTATATTCGCTGTTATATCCTTGGGAGTTACGATACAGTCAATTCCCGTTGTATCGAGCATCTGTGCAAAAGTTATTCGGTTAATCTTTGTTATAACCTTATCTACTTTCTTCATTCGTGCATACATAGAAACAACTATATTTTCCTCATCGATTCCCGTAAGTGACACAAACGCATCAACCGTATTTATTCCCTCTTCCTCAAGCAAGAACTGGTCTGTCCCGTCACCGAAAATAATTTCTGCTTTTGGAATATATTCGGACAATTCCAAGCATTTATCCTTGTTGTTTTCTATTATCTTAACCTTCATTCCGGATTCTATAAGCTGATTTGCAAGATAATACGCTATTCGGCTTCCGCCTATAATCATTACGGTTTTCAGCTTTAAGTTATCGATTCCCGCAAGTTTTAAAAACTTTGCAATATCGGCATGAGAGCCTGTGACATGGATTCTGTCGCCCTTTTCAAGCACAAATTCACCGTTAGGAATTATAACATCATCCCCTCGCGCCACCGCACACACAAGAAGTTTTACCTTGTATTTTTTATATATCTCATATATCCTATGATATTCAAGGCTTTCGGGCAGATTTAATTCTGCAAGTTCAATTCTTCCTTTTGCAAAGGTTTCTGTTTTAATTGCAGCCGGAAATCTCAATATTCTTGAAATTTCATCTGCAGCACAGAATTCCGGATTGATTATCAGATTAATTCCGAGTTCATCACGCATAAAGCCAAGTTGTCTGAAATACTGCCTGTTTCGTATCCTTGCCATGCAATTTTTTGCCCCTCTTTTTTTTGCAATTATTGCACAAAGAGCATTAATCTCATCTTTATCCGTAACGCAGATTACAAGATCACAGTATTTCATTCCCGCTTCATCAAGCGTTTCTATATCGGTTCCGCTTCCGCATATCCCCATCACATCAAAATCATTCTGTATTTCTTCAATTATATTATCTCTTATATCCACGAGGACGACGCTGTGATTTTCCTTTACGAAATCCTCGACAAGCTTTCTGCCGACCTTTCCGCCGCCTATAATTATAATATTCATTGATTATTATTCTCCCTTTTTCTCCCTTGTCATAAGTGAAAGAACCGCATCTCTCGGATTTTTGTTCTCATACAGAATTCCGTATGCCTGTTCAACTATCGGCATTTCCACATTGTATCTATGTGCAAGCTCATGTGCCGCCGTTGCTGTATTTACACCTTCAACAACCATATGAACCTTATTAAGAGTTTCTTCAAGTGACTTACCTTCACCGAGCAAAATTCCGGCACGGCGGTTTCTTGAATGCATGCTTGTACATGTAACTATCAAATCTCCCATTCCGCTTAAACCCATAAATGTGGACGCTTTTGCTCCCATTGCTGTTCCGAGTCTTGTTATTTCTGCAAGACCTCTCGTCATCAATGCCGCCTTTGTATTGTCACCGTATCCCAAGCCATCTGAAATTCCCGCACAGAGTGCTATTACATTCTTCAA
>USPO01000250.1 GCA_900556575.1 uncultured Eubacteriales bacterium | reverse complement strand
AGAACGAACGAAATGAAAGGCGCAGCCCCTTGCCCGAAGGCGTACAGTGGTACGTCGAGAGGTTCGCTTTATGCGATCTGTGCATTTTGCTGCAGCTCCTTTTACATACTCTCAACCGTTTCAATTCCCAATAATCCCAATGCTGTCTTGATTACCTGACAAGCCGCATCTACAAGTGCAAGTCTTGTCTTTCTTAATTCTGCATCTACGTCCGACTTCATTATAGGATTTGCATTGTAGAACTTATTAAAGCACTTTACAAGGTCTGTTACATATCTGTTGATATAGAACGGCTCATTTTTCTCCGCAGCCTGCTTAACGGCATTTCCGAACGAATTAAGCTGCTTAACAAGTCTGTATGCATCGTCTGATGTGTCAAGCGAGAAATCCGCATTTGAATAATCAATATCAGCCGCACGGCGAAGAATGCTCTTTCCTCTTGCATATCCGTACTGACAATACGGAGCCGACTCACCCTCAAAGTCAAGCATTGATTCCCACGAAAATACAATATCCTTTTCTCTTGAATTTTTAAGGAATGTATAAAGAATAGCACCGATGCCTATCTTCTTTGCTGCTCCGTCAATATCCTCCATATCCTTATTGTTCTTTTCGATAATTGCCTTTGTCTTTTCGATTGACTCGTTCAATACATCCTCAAGGAATACAACATCGCCGTTTCTTGTTGACATACTTCTGCCCGGAAGTTTTACAAGACCGAAACCAACGTGCTTGCAGCCCTTGCTCCACTCCCAGCCCGCACGCTTCATTACCTCAAATATCTGCTTGAAGTGAAGTGCCTGCGGTGTTCCTACTACATATATATTCTTGTCAAAGTTATATGTTCTGTGACGGTAAAGTGCTGCCGCAATATCACGGGTAGCATAAATTGTAGCACCGTCCGACTTTAAGATAATACACGGCGGCATATTCATATCCGAAAGGTCAACAACCTGCGCACCCTGTGACTCTACCAAAAGTCCCTTATCTCTTAAAATTTCAACAACCTCATCCATCTTATCCGAATAGAAGGCTTCTCCGTTGAATGAGTCAAACTTTACTCCGAGCATATCATATACTCTCATAAATTCAACAAGGCTCTGTTCTCTGAAATACTTCCATAAAGCAGTTGTTTCTTCATCGCCCTCTTCAAGCTTTTTGAAGTACATACGCGCCTCGTCCTCAAGCTCCGGATTTTCCTTTGCTTCCTCATGGAACTTTACATATATCTTTAACAGCTCATTTATCGGATCCTTTTCAATTACTGCCGGATCTCCCCATCTCTTATATGCGGAAATAAGCTTACCGAATTGTGTTCCCCAGTCACCCAAGTGATTGAGCGACTGAACGTTATATCCGAGGTGCTTATATATTTTTGAAAGCGAATTACCTACCGCTGTTGAAAAAAGATGTCCGATATGGAACGGCTTTGCAATATTCGGTGATGAATACTCAACAAGAACGGTCTTATCCGCACCCATATCCGAGCTGCCCCAGCTGTCGCCTGCCTCCTTAACAGCCTTAATTGTATCGCCTATAAATTCACCTCTGTTGTAGAAGAAGTTTAAATATCCTCCTACTGCCTCGCAGCGGTCAAGAACCGTATCATCTGCAAATTTTTCTGCCATATCCTTTGCTATTAACGGCGGAGCTTTTCTTAACACTCTCGCAAGCGGAAAGCATGGGAAAGCCAGGTCACCGAGCTTTTCCTCCGGCGGAACTTCAACCGACTTTTCAATAACCGCTTTTTCAAGTCCCGTATATTCTTCAAGCTTGTCGATTATATATTCTTTAAAATCCATTTATATTTCTCCTTCCATATATCAGCAAACCACCGATATATACTTTTACATACAAATACTATTTTATTATACCATTTTCTTTGAAAATATCAAGTGCTATCGGTAAATTTCTACATTTTGCACATAATGAATTTATCAAAAATGTGCGGCAAAACTCAAAAGAATTTTGCCGCACATTTCTATATATTTATTATTGTGTGTTGTCAACCTTTTTCAGATTTATAATATATTTTCCCGATACCGCTGATCCTGCCTGTGTTTCAAGAGAGGTCATTACATTCTGTTCAGCACCGTTAAGAGTCAATCCGCTTGCGTCTGTTACAATATTAGCTGAAAAACGCTTTATTCTAAGCTCCGGACTCATAAAATTCTTCTTCATTATCTCATATCCTCCTTATTCAGCATCCGATACAACATTATATGTTCCCTTCGGTGCATGGAAAAGCATTGCAAAGCTTGCTTCCATTCCGCCCGAAACTGTCGGTAATTTGTCACCTGCAACACCTAAGCCTTCACCGTTTACCGCATCCGACGATGTAGCTGTGTATGTATCTTTTCCGTCTGTAATTGTCCACTTAATTCCGCTTACCGCTGAATTTTCACCGGATTTAACAGTTGTTACAATACCGTATACATAATCACTATTATCTGTATCAGCCTCTCCCTCTGTTACTGCCGATGACTTGGCATTTATCATTGTTGACGGTGTAAAGCCGAGTGAATCTATCGCACCCTCATATATTTCTCTTGCCTGCTCAAACGTTAAGAGACCGTTTACATTTGCACCCGACGAGCCTGTTGTGCTGTATGCCTTATTCTTTTCAAGGTCGAAATCATAGGCGTGTAAATCAGCTGTTTCGGCTTTTACTCCGCCTCCCATGTCTGACCAATGAAGTTCGGTATTTCCCGAATTATCCTTGAGATTAAAATAATACACGCTTGCGGTTGAACGCCAGTCACGTCCAAGGCAGCCGCCGCCTGTTGTACCGTCATTTTCTATCGTACAATTTCTGAATATATACTTTTCTCCGTCTCCCGATGATGCCGCTGTGATATATCCGCCGCTCTTTCCGTCTTTAAAGCTGTTCCATACAAGACGGCAGTCATCAAATACTATATGTCCTCCTCCGAAAATATAGTCTACATTACCCTGTATCTTACAATTATTGAAGTATACACTTCCTGTCGTAAACATTGTATCCTGTGACGAAATAAAATCACTGTTATACATCTCGCAGCCGGTCGGCCCGTCTACAAAAACAATTGCCGCCGCACGCTCTACATTGCTCGATGAATTTGCATTAAATCCAGGTACTGTTCTGTCAGTCTGACCTGAATTCTGAGTATTATTCGGCGTTACACCGTCCTCAAGCTCAAGAGCGGTAACCTCTTTGTTAAAGCTGTTTACAACCGTAATATTTTCAAGCTTAAAATTACTGCCGTATCTCGATACAAAGACTGTACCGCCCCAGCGTGCCGCACCTACCAATACAGGCTTCTTTGCATCATTCGGATTTGACTGATCCTTATCGAGAACATATCCAACCTTTGTCATTGCACGGTCTTTATTGTA
>USPO01000249.1 GCA_900556575.1 uncultured Eubacteriales bacterium | reverse complement strand
TATCCTCATCTGTCTTGCTGTCATTATGTCCGAATTGTATAATAAGATAATCTCCTGCCTTAATATTTTCCTTTAAGGTCTTATAATTGGTATCACTCTTGAAGCTCTTCGAGCTTCTTCCGCTCAGTGCATAATCCACTACCTGTACATCATCAAAATAATTCTGCAGTACCTGTGCCCAACCTGTTCTCGGGTATCTGTCATCACCATATACAGCCGCCGTTGAGTCGCCAACAACATATATCTTCGCACCCTCAGTAACAGTATCATCTGCCTTTGCGGTATTGATAAGCGGAACCAAGCTTCCGGTGTTTACAGACATAACCTTGAATGTATCTGTTTCGTCCATAGGCTTATTAACTGCAACGTCTGTTAACTTATCATATTTATCTGCCGTTACCTCATCCGATGTAACCGACTTTATTCTTCCGTCCTTATCATAAATAACAGCAAATACATATGTTCCCTTTTCCGGTTCCTTTATACTCGATGTGTAGCTTACCGATTTAAGACTGCCGCCGTTTATCGGTCTGAATCTATCATTTCCGTTTTCATCTCCGTATACATAGGACTCAATTACTACCGGAACATATCCTGCAACATTTACTTCAAATTTCTTTTGAGTCTTTTCATCTCCTCTCGAAATTTCTGCGGTAAGAGTTGCTTTCTTATCCTGTCCGGGTGTTTGTGTAATTACACCGGACGATGTAATTATATCTTCATCCGAGCTTGACCATGATATTTCCGTACCTCTTATACCTCTTGACGGAAGTGACAGGTCTTTCTTTATATTTGATAAATCACCAAGTGTAAGTGCATTTGCAGCCGCCTCAACCGCCGCTTTATCATCAGGGTCACCCGGTACTGTCAATGTAAACGTTTTTTCCTGAACAAGACTGTTATCTTCCTGAACACTGAAGCGTCCGGTAAGCGTTACCTGCGTATCCTCTTTCTGTGCATTTACAATACCGCTGTTTGTTATAACATTCTGATTTGAACTTGTCCAGCTTACATCACATGAACCAAATTGTGACGGGTAGTTATCGAATAATGCTAAATCCGACTGTATATGGTCTGCATCAGAGTTGCTTCCCTTAATCATATCAAAGGTTAAGCCCTGAATTTCGTCCTCAAAATCTTTCTGCTTGTTAATTACAGTATATGTACATCCATAGAATGAAAGCTTTGAACCTGCCGCATAAATTGAGTATGTATGGTTTGCCTCTACATTTATTGTTGATGATTGTGTTGTTTTTACATCAAATGTAATTCCATCATAACCATCTATTGCTACACCATTATCTGTGATATATAAATTCTTTCCATTGTTTACTTGATACATCAATTCAAGCTTTCCCGGCTCAATTGTATCATCAAAAATAAATTCATAATATGTTCCTGTTTTATTTGCAATATCCGGCTCTTTCGCACCGTAAATTCTGCCTATTGACTTAACATTGCCGAAACTTTTAGCATCCGCTTTATAAGACCATGTATCCGCACCAACAGACATTTTCATTCCAGGAATATTTGTATCAATTGTTACTGCTTCTGTAAGCGGTGCAGATGTATCAACCGTATCCGCTCCTACAAGAAAAGTTGTTGACGCAGCATAGGAATTCATTGCCGCACCCATTGCTATCGCCGCCGTAACAGCAGCCAATTTTTTCTTCATTTTATCAATCTCCCATCTGATTATCATTATAATATAATTTTACCATAACAGCCGCTGTTTCTGCAAGTAATTTTGTATGCTTTATTTACTGTAAATTTATCTTTTAAATATAAGGTCAATTAGATCTGTACTCGTTCCTAATTTTAATTTTTGCTTTTATTTATATAACATAACAAAAAAGAGTACATTAAAACTCAAATGGTTTTTACTGTACTCTTTTCATATTATTTTTCAATCGGAACAATGCTCCGGTATGCTAGAAACAAAGCCGGCATAATTAAAAGATATGAATTTTACTACTTAATCAGAATATTATCAATATTTATAATTCCGTTCTGTCCTCCTCTGCCCCAGCTGAATCCCTGCTTAAACGCAATTGTACTAAATATCGTTCCGCTTGGAGATACATTCAATGCATCTTCCGAAAGCACAATTCCGTCCTTTGAAACAGTTCTCGTATACACTCCGTTATTAAATATATACTCATATCTGTACCATTCGTCCGCCGCAAGTCCGGATATTGTATCTATGACCGTTCCGGCGGAGTTTTGAATTTCAATATACGGTGAACCTCCGTTTGAAGGCATCATCACATCAAAGGCAATAGAACCGCTCTCATCTACCGTCTTTGTATTGTTAAGTGTGATATATACCTGATTAAACTTGTTCATATCATCATAAATTCCGGCATTTACACTCAAATAATTTCCGCTGTCTCCGGATACTATCATAAATCCATATGTATTATCCTTATACCACGGTCCTCTTGAATCCGCTGCCTTTGTGTTATATGTAACAAATTCATCGGCAAGCTTGCCTTCACTCTTACTCTGCATCAGCATATTTTTGCCTGCATAGTCTGAGTAAAACTCTTCATCAAAGGTTACACTGTCACCTGTTTCTATCAACTCATAGCTGATATTATGCGACTCTGCATATTCCTGTGCAGACGAACCTTCAATACACATTATTGTTACATCAGGCGGGAAAATATTATCCCCTTCAAATACCATATCTTTGCTGTAAATATAAATTTTTGAAAGATTGCTTTCAGCAAACGCACTGTCCGCCACTCCGCTTATCATCTCTGTTTCTCCGTCTGCAGTTACTGCATTTGGAATTACCGCCTCTGTCTCATCACCGCTGTATCCGGTTATAATTCCGTTCTCTATCGTAAACTCGTTTCCTACCGTCACAACTATTGAAGTACTATATTCTCCGCCATAGCCGATATATGATACATTTACCGTCTGCTCACCAGCGGCCATACTGTCATATTCGCTTAGCTTATAGCCGCTTAATTCCTTTTCACTTCCGTCAGCATACTGCATTTTTACCGAAAGCTTTGACTTATCAATTTCTTCACCTACTCTGTATTCAGACTTTAAGCTTTCTGCAGTTATTCCGTTTTCGCCTATTACAGTTACAGTTATTTTTTTGCTGTAGCCCATATATCCGATTGTAACGATCTGTTCACCCTCCTGCATTGGGTCATATCCCGAAATACTGTAATCAGATACCTCTCTGTCAGGCTTATCAGTATATTTTCCTATAACCTTTAATCCATTTTTATCAAATTCTTCACCCAAATAATACTTTGTCTTTGCATTCGCAGTGTCAATATCTATTCCGCTTAAGTTTCCGTAGAATGAGTCCTCCGACAGATAATAGCTTATATGCGGAGGCTGATTATATGCGGTCTGTTCC
>USPO01000248.1 GCA_900556575.1 uncultured Eubacteriales bacterium | reverse complement strand
GAAAAAATCATCATATGTCGGCGGTGTAACCGGAGGTATTCAGGGTGCGGTTGTTTCCGACTCTATCTCAAAGGGTGATATTAATATAAACGGCAATTACACAGTCTATGCCGGAGGTATTTCAGGAAACACCGCTAACTATACATATTATGTAAAGACCGATACCGGATTAGAGTCTGTAATTACTAACGGTGTACTTACAGGTTCATACACTGATTCAAATATTAATGTTTCGGGAAGAAGTGTTTATGCCGGAGGAATTTCGGGATATTTAACATCATCATCAATGTCAAATACCACCAAGTTAGATGTCGGTCAGTCGCGTATAACCTATTGCCGTTCAACAGGTAACGTTAATGTTACAGCCGCCTCAACATCAATTGTCGGCGGCGGAATAGGCTACCCGTTTGACTCATATGTATCGGATTGTTACGCATCGGGAGACCTTATAATTAACCCGACAGCTGCAGTCGTATATGGCGGCGGCTTTGCCGGCAGACTCAAGGAGTCCATTATCACATGGGAGGATACAGAAAATCCGCTT
Organism: uncultured Eubacteriales bacterium; assembly: GCA_900556575.1. Lineage (GTDB taxonomy): Bacteria > Bacillota > Clostridia > UBA1381 > UBA1381 > UMGS1958. The sequence continues at coordinate 2,841 of USPO01000248.1, read as the reverse complement.
TCGGAAACCTATAACTGCTATGCGTCGGGTAAGGTTATAACCTATCCGAACTCGCCTAAGGTAAGCGTGGGTCCGTTCACAGAGTCTGTTGTAAGTAATTTGGCTCAAAAGCCAACTGTAGAGGTATCTCCGAAGTATGCTAACTGCTACTATGTAAGCGAAAAGCCCGTTGAAAATGCTGTCGGCGAATGTGTAACAAATATTTCTGACAAGAGTCAGTATAACCTTGATTACTTAAACATATGGAAGATTACAAACGAAGGTCCGAAATTATTCTCCGAGCTTCCTGCTATATGCAAAGCCAGTTACACTCTTGAAAACGGAACTCCTATTGCAATAAACAATGTTACAGTTGCAAATCCGGGTGATGTAGACGAGGTTGTTATATTATTAGCTAATACACTTACAGGCTCAACATCAATTAAAAGATATGAAATCGGCGATGTTTCGGTATTTGAAAAGTATTTCAAGACGATAGATATTAACCTTGATATTCCTGTCCTTACAACCGCTGAACTTTTAACAGTTCAGAAGAATGCCGTTTCAGTAGATAATGACACTATATTAGACAGCGCATTCGGTGCCACAGTTGTAAACGGACTCGAAAACAGCACAAGCGTCAAGGCAGTTGCAGCATCATACGATGAAAACGGCAGACTCACAAAAGCAGCTGTTACCGAAAAGACATTAGCTCCAAAGGAAGTATCAAAGATTAATTTACAGCTTCCGGATAATGCATCAAAGCTGTTTATCTGGAATGGTTCGGAGGCAATTGCACCGGTAACTACAGTAAAATAAATGACGATATTTAAAAAATATTATACAACAAAAGCTCCTCAATTTTTGGAATTGAGGAGTTTTTGTTGTATTGCATTGTAACAATAATACGAACTAAACAACGGTAATATATTATCGTAACTCATGCAGATAAGCCTCCCCTTTCGGGGGAGGCGGCACGCACAGCGTGACGGTAGGGGTGAAACAAGTCTTGCAATAGGATTTTAGAGGGATTATTTTTCTATTGTTACATTTGTGTCGCCCCCTCAGTCAGCCTTTCGGCTGACAGCTCCCCCTGAAGGGGAGTCTTTACATATTTGCTATTTTGGTGAATTACTATTGTAACGATAAACATGAACTAAACAACCGTAACGTGTTATATCGGCTTACGTTACGATAAACAAAAAACATCCTCAAAACTCATTTAAGCTTTGAGGATGCTCACTTAATATTTTATACCACATCAATAAACCTTAGCTTAATCCTTCTAAGCTCGCTGTTCTTTCTGTACAGCAAACGCCTAAGCTTTGCACAAAAGCTTTTCAATGCATGGATTTCACGTTTTTCAAGAGGCATTTCTCCGAAGATATTCTTTTGCATAAGAGATACCATTCTCTTGTATTCCTCGGGACGTATTCCCTTAAACTCATTTGTTACATCATCTATACATTCAAGAGGTCTTGAGCTGTCGCAAACCACACCGCCCAGACGCAGCATTTTGAATATATAGCTGTATATGCATCTTTCAGGTTCATCCGATTTCATTTCTTTCTTTCGCTTGTTTTCAATAACCGTTTTTCTCACAAAAATAAACAAAACCGAACCTCCCAAAAGAACTACAAGTATCGATATTTTTATGATAATATCCATTGTTCTTGTGAGCCTGTCTTTTTTGCCTTCGTCATCCGTTACCTTTTCTCTGTACTGCTCGGACATCTGATAGCTGTTGCTGTTATCATTCTGTCCCGGTGCATTATCGGACGATATTTCTACCGTCTGCCTGTTCAAAAGAGATTGATTATAGTATCCTGGTGTAAACTCTACCGGAACCCATCCGAAATTATTTATGTACACCTCGCTCCACGCATGACCATCCTCCGAAGTAATCTCTGTGTGAGATTTATTATCACTCGGTATATAATATCCCTCGGCATATCTTGCCGGATAACCTGCCGCACGAAGTGCAAGCGTTCCTATTGTTGCAAAATACGGAGAGCTTCCGTTTACTCCGCTCCTTAAAAACCACCTTGCAAAATCCACATTTCCGTAATAAGGCTCTGAATTATTATCATATGAATGTCCCAGCTCCAAAACTGCCCTTATTCTCGATATGGTAGAATACAATCCCGAATTTTTATTTATGTATTCTGTGTCAAAGAATACCTCATCCATAAGTGCCTTATCATTATCATCTATCTTTGTATAAACACCTTGTACATATGCATTATACACATCATCTGCATCACTCTCATTTTCGGCTTTATCATGCGTACTGTATGAAATTAGTGCATTTTCAAAATTTTCATCTGCCTTGTACCTAAATTCATATTCGGAAGTACCCATAATTCCGCTTCCCTTGACATTCAAGTCATTATTATACCTATAATCTCCGCTTGTTATATTCACCAGCGTAAACGGAACATACAGCCTTGATCTGTCCGCATTTACATTTGTTACCTTTACATTGTTTATACCTTCATCATTACGGCTTGTAATTGATTTTGTATATCGAATCTGCGGTACAAAGCCCTCATTTCCCAGCCATTTAAAAATGCCGTTCCATTCATCTGTTCCGCTTTCATCGCTATGCTCGCTCCATTTAGAATATCCGTCATATTCTGCACCTATGAAGCCGTATAAATACATATCCGCGCCAAACACAGCCTTATTGTCGGTTATCAAACGTACCTTGTTATCATCATACATATGCTGTACCTTCGACATATCTCCGTCCGGAAGAATATCATCACCGTATCTCATATGATGACAGGTATCAACTATATTATTTTTCAGTCTGTCAATTGCTCTTGAACCCTTGAAATTCGACAGCAATCCTAACATCAG
>USPO01000247.1 GCA_900556575.1 uncultured Eubacteriales bacterium | reverse complement strand
ATTAGAGGGAGTAAAGAATAAGGAATTATAAAGCGAAGTATATAGTATGTTAAACATATTGTTTGACTAGAAGTATCAGGAAGAAGTGATGGGAGGCAGAGAGCCTCCCATTGGAGGTACGGTGTCACGCAGAGCGTAACGGTGTAGATGATTATTATAATTTTAAAGTATCATGTAAAGTCTGCAATAAATCTATTGACAATATATAGATTTTGATATATAATATAATTGGATTTTAGTATATACATACAATGTGTACAACAATGCAAACAAATTGTACGCATAAATGCACAAGAGAGGTGTTATATATGGGATTAGAGAACAGAAAGCTTATGCAGAAAATAGCTGCGATTGTTACTGCAGCGGCAATAATTCTGCCGTCAGCTGCTGTTTATGCCGAGCCTGGTGGTTTAGATACAATAACAAGCTCCGGAGCGGCTGATGTGGGAGGAACACCGGCAGAAGATAATGAAGCAATAGGCGATGATAATGCAAATAGCAGCGGAAATACAGATGCCTCGGAAAACGGAAACTCAGATAACTTAATAGATACAGCTGTTGGCAGCGATACGGCGGACGATGAGCAGAACAATACTGCTTATGATGATGCGGTATCGGGCGATACAGCTGCGGCTGCGGAGGCAACGGCTGAACCGACAGCCGATCCGGAAACTAAGCAGACAAGATTGGTTAACGGAGATTTTGAATATCCGCAGATATATAGCAGATATTTTCAAAAGAATATAGTAAACAATGTAGATTCCGAATGCGGACCGTGGTTCGTTGTTACGAGAGAAAGGCTTAAAGAAATAATTAAAACAAAAGATGGAATAGATATTGATCTTGATAAAGTAGGATGGTACACTACTGCATATGATAAGAAAATTGAATTTGCTGTCGGAAAAAATGACAAAGGCAATGGGCTTATGAACGGAGTTGCTGGCAGTTGGGGAGCAGGTACATCAGAGGATAATTATAAAGTACCGTTCAATCAAATTTCAGGAAGACAATATGCAGAACTGTGTGCCGAGGACCAAGCATCATTGTATCAGGTTATATCAACAAAAGAAGGTACCGTTCTTGACTGGAAACTTAAACATAGGGCAAGCAGAGATACCGGCAAGGATACAATGGCTTTATTTATAGGTGATGCATCTTGTATAAGCAAAGATGGAAATTATCAAGCAAAATTAACAAAACCGGCAGATAATGCAGGCGACGGAAAAAGCGATATTTTCATGTGGATGGCAGAACTATTAAAAGCGAAGGGTATTGTTAATATAACGTATAATAGCGGTAATAAAGCATATACAACAAGTGAAGAAGTTGGAACGAACAGGGAATTTACGGTGTATTCTGTAGATAATATTGGTGATGTTAGTTTAAGCAGTATAAAATACACAAATTATGAGCAATATTTTTCTCTTACACCGACAGAAAAAATAAATAAAGAATGGAAATGCTGGATAATAACCGATGATAATACTAAATGGGGTAACCCGTCAGGAACATATTCTGTTGCAGAGGGGCAGGAAAATTCAATCTTTGCTTTTACTGCCCTGAGTGGTAAGGTAAATAACGGAAATAATAAATCTATAAACCAAGGAAACTTGCTTGATGATGTTGAATTTAGTGCAAGTTATCCGCTGAAGGTATCTTCTACCGGAGGAGGTTCCGGAACTGTTACAATAACAGATAATGATTACAATGTAAGTGATGATGTTAATTATCAGAAAACACATGACGGCATATATATGGAAGATACAAATGTAAAGATAACAGCAGCAGCGAACACAAATGAAGGTGAAAGTGAGTATAAATTCCTCGGTGCAAATATAGGAGGCAAATTCTATTCGGCATCGGATACCTCAAAATTTGCAGAAGAAGATGGAATATATACTTTAAGCTTTGAATTAAATGAGCCGACATATGTTCATTTGATTTTTTCAAAATCATCCACTGTTATATATGATCCTAATGGAGGTAAATATAACGGAAGTGATAAAAATACAGAATACAAGCTGGGCAGCAGCGGTTATCCGGAGCATAAAAATACTGATATAAATGACAGAGGAAATGCAATACCGAATAACACTGAAAATACAAGGTTTAGAGGCTGGTATTTTGTCGGAGTGGGAAGCAGCGGAGGAATTATAACATCAGACCACATAATAACATATGTATCAAAAGGCGGAGATTTAGAAAATGACGTGCTGAGAGTTCAGTATAAAACATCAGATCAGGATACAGAGTATAGTATAAAAGATATTCCCGCAGATGACGGAATAACCTTTGTGGCACAATATGATTATCTGCAAAAAGCGGTTGTTATGGTGAAGGATACCACAGATTATGAATATAAGGAAGATATGGCGGGAAACTCACAATGTAAAGTGCAGATAGGAAATAACAGCGGTGTTACAGCTGAGGAATATCAAAATCTTGCTGATACTGTAAGCATGAGAGCAACACGAGATACACCTGGAAATTATATATTCATGGGCTGGTATGATGCACCTAACGGAGGCAATAAAATATCAGAAAAAGCACTGTATACATATTCGGTAGATGGTCCGAGGGTAGTGTATGCACGTTTTAGTAAGAGTGTGCAGTTCCCGTATCTTTCTTTTGTAGCGGCTGATAATAAAGAAGCTTTACAGTTAGAAGAAGGACCGTTTAATATAGGTTCACACATAAAAGTCGGAGAAACGGTAGTTTCGACATATGATAATGAAAATATTACAGACGGTGTAGATGATAAAAGTAAGAGTGATATATCAAATAATCACATAGGAAGCAATGTTTACGGAAATACTATCTCAACAGGTTTTGTAGCAAATATGAATCAATTGGATAAGAACACCACTGTTAATAATTGTGTATGGACAATTGAAATTCCTGTTAAGGATACATATGTTAAAAGCACATATTCAGATGATATGAAGTTTAATAAAGGTGAAAGTAAAATGTCATTTGAAAAAAATCCGATACTTAAAGATCCTGCCGGCATAAGCTATAACAGCGGAAATATTTATAAAGTAAATGAAATAGACGGCAGTAAAGAAGGAAAAGTAACCTTAAAGTTTAAAGATAAGCTGCCTGCAACGGTTACCGGAGATATAGTTGTAACATATGGATTGGTAATAGATAATCTGTATGCACCGGGAGCACAGGCAACTATGTCATTTGAACAGGATGACAGTGCAATAGATATATCAGCGGAAATGCACAGCGGAAAGTTTGAGGATTACGTAAGCGATGTGAATAATCCGTATAATACAAACTAACAGATGAGTAAATATAATGGAAAAGCACTAAAGTAACAAATATATAAAGGCTCCCCCTACGGGGGAGCTGTCACGCTTGCGTGACTGAGAGGGGTGAAACAAGTGT
>USPO01000246.1 GCA_900556575.1 uncultured Eubacteriales bacterium | reverse complement strand
GCTAATTCCGCCATCTTCGCCGAATTAAGTCTTGTATCTCCCTTAACTCTTGAATATGAAAGATAGCCGTTCATTCTTTCTATCTTTGTAAGATTTTTTGAGCCGCATACCGGACATACGTCCATTTCGAGTTCCTGGTGACCGCAGTCATCGCAGTATGCAAGTGAAAGATTTACACCCTCATATAATCCCATATCCATAGCACGGCGTACAAGCGTTCTGATTGCCTCTTTGTTATAGGAAACAGGATACTTAACATATTGGATTTTTCCGCCGTTAGAAAGGTTCCAGAAACGATTTTCAAGGTTTTGCTTTTGAATCGGTGTAATATCCTCTGTCACATGACAGTGGAATGAATTTGATACATACGGACGGTCAGAAACGTTTTCTACAATTCCATACTTTGAACGGAATTGTGTAACCTGAAGTCCGCATAAGGACTCTGCCGGAGTTCCGTATATTGCATAAAGCTTTCCGTCTTCATGCTTAAATTCATTTACCTTTTCGTTTATATGTTCAAGAGTTTTAAGTGCAAATTCACCATCCTCGACCAATGACTTTTTATTATACAGCTCCTGAAGCTCATTAAAGGCTGTTATTCCAAATGAGGCGGTAGCCGATTTTAATAAAGGCTTAATCTTATCGTGAAGTCCGAGATGACCACCGTAAAATCCTCCCTCGCAGTATGCAAGCGGATTAGTAGAAGCTTTTAATTCACCGAGATAATCATATGTTCTTATGTGCAGTTTTCTTATAAGTTCAAGATAGTAATCCAATACTTCATAGAAATCTTTTGATTCATGCTGTGCCTTTGAATAAATCATCGGCAAGTGCAGTGATACAGCACCTATATTAAATCTTCCTACGAATACAGGAACATCGTTCTCGTCAGCCGGCTCCATTCCGCCTCTTTCATACCATGGTGAGAGGAAAGCACGGCATCCCATAGGAGAAACAATTTTTCCGTATTTTTTATACATCGACGGAACATAACCATCACCGGTAAGGCTGAGCCAATCAGGATACATTGCAGCTGCAGAACAGTCTATACCGGCTTCAAATACATCTTCGAGTTCTCCGCCTTTGCCGTGAAGCTTTTCATCATATAAAAATACTATTTTAGGGAATAATACCGGACGTGCAAAACCCTTTTTGCCCTGACCGTTTTTGCGGACCTTTAGCATTGAAAGAGATGCAAGCTTTGCAAATCTGCCTGTTCCCGTACCTGTTGTAACAGTAATAAACGGATAGTCACCGCGGCTTGATGAAACGGAGTTGAATTTGTATTCCCAGCCCTGGAAACCCTGTTCAAAGTCACGCACGATATCCTTTGATGCAATTTCTTCCGCCTTACTCATGTCTATACCGTATGAAAGATATTTTTCTATGTATTTTCTATATGATTTTTCGGCATAAGGCTCAAGTATAAGATCTGCACTCGGAACAGTAAATCCACCGTATTGCTGTGATGCGGCACTCAATACGATGTCACCGATGACATCAAAGGCAACGTCAAGAGTTTTCGGTTCATTGTACCAAAGATTACCCATTTCAAAACCACCCTTTAATACCGCCGCAACATCAAAAAGACAGCAATTCATTGTATCACGTCTTGCCGACATATCATGTATGTAAATATATCCGTCACGAATAGCCTGCTTTTCTTCTGTTGTAAGAAAGAACTTTTGATAAAGCTCCTTATTGAGTTGATTAAAAATAAGGCTTCGTTTTGTTGAAACCAATGCGGAATCGGTATTTGAATTTTCCTTATCACCGATATACATAATTGATTGTGACTTGCGGTATACTTCATCAAGCATTTGTACAAAGTCCTGCTTATAGTTTCTGTAATCACGATAACTTTTTGCAACTGCTGGATTTACAGCCTCCAAGGCACCCTCAACCACATTATGCATTTCGGCGATTTCGATATTTTCTTTACCCATAGCCCTGCACTCTCGTTCAACAAAATCACAGATAAACTGTTTTTCTTCCGGAGTAAATGTTACGAGAACTCGAAATGCAGATTTGTTAACCGCAGCAACTACCTTTTGAACGTTAAATTCCTCATGTGTACCGTCTTTTTTTATAACTTTCATTAAAATGTACCCTTGTTGTATCCTTTCCGATGCGGTTCTCATAAACGATCATAACCGCACATCTTGATTTCTATTGTATATATAGTCATGCTCAACCACAATATGTAGTGTCATAACTTAAATAACGTACTCTAATTATTATATCTGTATTTTAAGGAAAAATCAAGTCCTTTTGTAAAAAAAATTTCGACAAATAACAACAGAAGTCTACCTTAAAATTCGGTAGATAAATTTTTATTTAATATTTTATAGTAATATAAGAAAAAGATGTAATTTCTAAGATAAATGACCTAATATGGTAAATTTGGTCAAAGTGTACGTTTAAGTTGGATTGACTAAAATTAACTAAAATAAAAAGAGTGTTTTGTTAGCAATCACCAAAACACTCTTTTTTTATTAAATAAAATTATCTTGTTACATTTCTTAACCATTTTTTAGTCCCATATCTCCAGATACAGAACGGCACTTTTATAACTTCGTCACTGCACAAAATCATATAAACAGCAAATACAGGCAGTTTAAGCACAAAGGCAGCAATAGCACCTACAGGCAAGGCTATAATCCACAATGAACTGACATCAAGCAAAAGACCTACCTTTGTATCACCGCCGGAACGGAAAATTCCTACGATAGAAACAACAGTTACTGCCTGCGCAACAACAAAATACGACATTACATAAAGCATTTGTTTTAAATATAATGCACTATCCTCTTCAAGTGTCATCATGGAACGAACAATAGGGGATATGGCAAGAATTAGAAGTCCGCTGCATATTCCGAGAACAATTGCAAGCTTCATAAATCGTGAAGCATATCTTTCGCCCAAATCCGGTTTTCCTGCACCTATTGCTTTACCTATCATAATTGCGGCAGCATTTGCAAGTCCGAGCAATACAACCATTGCAAGCTGACGAACAACCTGTGCGACCGAATTTGCAGCTGTAACCGAGCTTCCCATGTGTCCGATGATTGCTGAAAGCACTGATATACCGGTACCCCAAAGTAATTCATTAATAACTACCGGAAGGGAATAGTTCATAAAATCCTTTTGAAGAATTTTATCTGTTTTAAATATATATTTTATTTTGATTTTTATTGTCTTATTAATTCTTGACGCATAGATGAGAGTAATTATAAGCTCGCAGAAACGTGCAATCATTGTACCTATTGCCGCACCATATACTCCCATCTGAGGGAAGCCTAAAAGTCCGAAAATCAAAACTGCATTTACTATAACATTTATGATTAGAGAACAAAGGTAAACAACAGTTGAAATAACAACCTTTTCTATACTGCGCATA
>USPO01000245.1 GCA_900556575.1 uncultured Eubacteriales bacterium | reverse complement strand
GCGCCGGAATAGTCGGTGCGGACGGAGAAACACACCAGGGTGTATACGATATTTCATATCTCTCTCATATGCCGAATATGACTATTTTATCACCAGATAATTTCAGCGAGTTCCGACAAATGCTCTGCTATGCGATAGAAGCACACAACGGACCTATCGCAATAAGATATCCGCGCGGCTCTCAGGAGGCGGATTATCTGCATAAGCCTTTCAAATTCGGAAAAGCTTATACTGCAGCCGAAGGCAGTCAAGTTTCTATAATCTGCACAGGAAGAATGGTTAAACGTGCATTGGAGGTAAATAATGTACTTAAATCCGATTCTATAAAATGTGAAATTATAGCATTACCTACAATCCATCCTATGGATGAGGAGACAATTATCGCATCAGCAAAAAAATGCGGCAATGTTATTACAATTGAGGATAATGTAAGAACCGGAGGAATGGGTTCAGCTGTTGCCGTTCTTCTTGAAGAAAATGAGATTAAAACACAGCATTTCAAAATATTTGCTTTTCCTGATGAGCCTATTGTTCACGGCTCTGTTGAAGAGCTGGATAAAAAATACGGCATTGACGCACAGTCAATTGCACGGGAGGTTTACAAATGGCTAAAGTAAGACTGGACATTTATATGGTTGAAAAAGGACTAGCTCCGAGCCGTGAAAAGGCAAAAGCAATCATAATGGCAGGACAGGTATATATAGATAATCAAAAGTGTGACAAGGCAGGTCTTAATGTAGAGGAAGGTACAGCCGTTGAGGTCAGAGGTGAAACATTAAAATATGTCAGCCGCGGCGGACTTAAGCTTGAAAAAGCAATGGCGGAGTTCCCTATCACACTTAAAGGAAAGACAACAATGGATATAGGTGCATCCACCGGAGGATTTACAGACTGTATGCTCCAGAACGGTGCAGTTAAAGTATTTGCCGTTGATGTCGGCTACGGTCAATTTGCATGGAAGCTCCGTCAAGACTCAAGGGTTGTGAATATGGAGCGTACAAATATACGATATGTAACACCTGAGCAAATCGGTACACCTATAGATTTTGCATCAATTGATGTTTCTTTTATATCGCTCAAACTTGTACTCCCTGTTGTATATCAGCTGCTTTCGGATGACGGAGAGGTTGCGGCATTAATCAAACCACAGTTTGAGGCAGGCCGCTCACAGGTCGGCAAAAAGGGTGTTGTACGCGATATAAACGTACATTATGAAGTTGTAAGAAACACGGTCGAAACAGCCAAAGAAGTCGGGTTTATTCCGGCAGGTCTTACATTCTCACCGATTAAAGGACCTGAGGGAAATATCGAGTACCTTATATACCTAAAAAAAAGCGGCGAGGGCGAGGATATAACAGACGAAAAAATAAAAGAGGTCGTAGATAATTCACATAACACTCTTTAAATTATCAATAATAGGAGGATAACAATATGCTTTCCGATGAAATCGTAATTACCGGCAAGCGTGCAATGGCACGTTCATATGCCAAAATAAATCTTACTCTTGATGTACTGGGCAGACGTGAAAACGGTTATCATGATGTCGAAATGATTATGCAGACAGTTTCATTGTTCGACCTTGTAATAGTAGATAAATCCGCAGGACCTATTTCCGTGAAAACAAATCTCAGCTATCTTCCGGATAATGATAAAAACATAGCCTACAAGGCAGCTAAACTATTCTTTGATTATACCAAGATTAAAAGTTCGGTCAAGATTATGATACATAAAAACATTCCTGTTGCTGCCGGACTTGCCGGAGGCAGCGGAAACGCTGCGGCGGTGCTTTGTGCAATGGATAAGCTTTACGGCACGGAAATGCCCCCGGAGGAGTTAATGAAACTCGGTGCATCTCTCGGTGCGGACGTTCCTTACTGTATATTGGGCGGAACAGCTGTTGCATCCGGAATAGGGGAAATTCTTACACCAATTAAACCGATGAAAAAAACATATATACTTCTTGTAAAACCGCCGGTCAACATTTCAACGGCAGCTATATATGAGGAGATCGATTCGGCGGATATTCTTTTACACCCGGACACACAGGCAATGCAAAAAGCCATTGCGGAAAACGACATAAAGCGGATTTCGCAGAACCTCTGCAATGTCATGGAAAGTGTCACTGAAAAGCAATGTCCGGTTATAAGCGGAATAAAGAAGAAAATGCTTTTAAACGGTGCCAAAGGTGCTTTAATGAGCGGTTCAGGACCTACGGTATTCGGAATATTTGACGATTATGCCAAGGCAAAACGTTCACATGACAGCTTTTCAAGACAATACAAGGATACGTTTTTGGTAACAACAATTTAAGGCGGTGAATATATGAGTGATAGCAAATTAAAGCGAACAATCAATGCTGAAGCCGAAACAGCGGAGACTACTTCCGCCGAAAAAGAAACATTCAAAAGAATTATTATTTCAGATACAGATGATATGACCGAAAATGCAGAAATTATTTCGGAAAATATGAATAACGTTATACATAAGAATTCACGGATAAAACAATTTTTTTCCGAAAATCTTATGATGTGTCTTGCTTCTATGATTTCTGCCGCTGCAGTTATTGCTGCATTTTTCTTTATAGGCAGTATTCAGCCGAAAAAACAAGAAAATGTCGATAGTAAATATGCGGCTTTAAAGGAAAATAGCAGCAAGTATAACTCACTGCTTTCAGACACTGATAAGCTCGGTACCGAAATTGATGACTTAACGATTGAGCGTGACAGAATGAAAGGTGAAACAGATGCTTTAAAAGATTATGAATCCAAATCACCGGAAATTGATTCGCAGATTGAAAGCCTTCAGACTGAAATAGATGCATATAATGCAGATAATTCTGCAAAACAAGCAGAGATTAATTCTCTTACAGGATCAATTTCAACAAAAACCGCCTCAATTGTAAATCTGCCGTCGGGAATATACACTGTAGGTGAAAATATTACTGCAGGTACATATATTGTAACAGGCAGCGGAAAAATACTTATTTCAAACTCTCAGGGCGGAGTTAAAGTAAATACCATACTTACAGCTGACGGAACATCAGTCACACTTGACGACGGTGACAAGCTTCAGCTTGATACACGAGCAAAGTTCACCCCTTCATCATCTGCGGCGGCACAAAGTGAACAGACAGGAGGAAATTAAAATGTCAAAAGAAAAAAAATTATTTTTTATATCCCTGTCTGCTGCGGCACTGATTTTATGTATTGTTATGTTCTTTTTAGGGCGCGGATTATCAATAAGACGTGCAGCAATGAACAGATTAAATGCCGAAATAAAAGACAAGCAGGAAGAATACAATTCACTTTCGGAACAAAAAACACAGCTCGAAACTGAAATCAGTACTCTTACGGATGAAGCAAACTCAAACAGCGAAATAAACGTCAAAATTAAGTCTGAT
>USPO01000244.1 GCA_900556575.1 uncultured Eubacteriales bacterium | reverse complement strand
ATATTTCCGTCTGCCGTTATAATAGGAATTACCTGTCTTTTCTCCGCCGGAATTTTTTTATCGATAAAAAAATCTTTAAGCTTTTTTTTACCGTTCATTCCCAACGGGAAAAATACATCGCCGTTTTTCCGGCTCCTTACGGACAGACACGATACATCGTTACAGCTTATATAAATCACATTTTTATTATTCTTATCATTCTTCACATCGCACAGTTCAGCCGTTAAAGCTGTTCCGAGCTGCGGAATTTCCAGCCTTTCGCCGATATTTAAATGATATTCATATCCTCTGTCATCAGACCTCGGTTTTCTTATATACAGCCTTCCGTATTCGATCACAGCCTTATATCCTCTTGGAATATCCACGCTCTTCCCCGTTTTATTTTTGCCGCAAAGTTCCATTATATCCTCAACAGCAACCGATGAAATATCCGTCATAGAGCCGTATACTTCGGACATGAAATTTATTATCACTCTGCGTTTTATTGCCGGGTGCAGGCTGTTAAACATTGCTGTATCCAACGAATTGTCACAAAACATACTCTTGTAAGCTTTGAGTGCTTCTCCATTTATATAGCTGTTTTCTTTCGATATAATTTCTGCATTCGATGTTACGGTATTTATAAAATTGGGGTTAAACTCAGCCTGAATTTCCGGAATAAGATTTAATCTTATTTTATTTCTTGTATATGCCGTTGTCAAATTCGTACTGTCAGTCACATAATGAAGATTGTTTTCATTGCAATACTCCTCAATCTCTGCTCTTGAAACATTTATGAGAGGACGGATAATATTTCCTCTCGATACCGGAATACCGCATAAGCCGGAAATTCCGCTGCCGCGCATAAAATTCATAAGTATTGTTTCCGCACTATCATTTCTGTTATGAGCCGTTGCGGTTTTCGTATAGCCGTAATTCTTCATTATATTGCTGAAACTCTGATACCTGAGTTCACGTCCCGCAAGCTCCTCCGACAGTGAATTTTCCTTCGCATATTCTTTTACCTGTTTACTTACAAGGAAAAACCTAATATTCAGCGAGTCTGCCAGCGACTGTGCAGCCATTGCATCAGAGTCAGCCTCACTGCCGCGTATGTTATGATTCATATGCATTGCCGCAATTTCTATTCCAAGTTTTTCTGATAGATTACACAAAACATGGAGCAAACACATCGAGTCTGCCCCGCCGGACAAACCGACAAGAACCCTGTCACCCGACTCAAGAAGATTGTTTTCCTTTATAGTTGTTAAGACTGTTTTCTTTAGCTTATCCGTTATTTTCATTTTCTTTCCACTCTATATTCAAGAACTTTGTATACTCACCCTTCCAGCCGAGCTTAAATGTACCTGTTTCACCGCTTCTGTGCTTTGCAACTATACATTCGGCAAGCCCTTTATCCTCACTGTTTTCATTATAGTATTCATCCCTGTACAGAAACATTACCATATCGGCATCCTGCTCAATTGCACCTGACTCTCTAAGATCTGAAAGCATCGGTCGTTTATCCGGACGCTTTTCGCTTGCTCTCGAAAGCTGCGAAAGAGCAATTACCGGAACATTCAACTCCTTTGCAAGAATTTTCAGTGATCTCGAAATATCTGAAATTTCCTGCTGACGGCTCTCACTTCTTCTACCCGACTGCATTAACTGCAAATAGTCGATTATAATCAAAGCCAAATCCTTCGTCTGCTTAAGACGGCGGCATTTCGCACGTATCTGTGCAACAGTAATCGTTGCCGTATCATCTATATACATAGGTGAGTTTGAAATTTTAGGTATAACCTCACCGAGTTTGAGCCAGTCATCGGGTTCTAAATCACCGGTACGCATTTTTATGGAATTAACCATAGCCTGTGAACATAATATTCTGTTAACGATCTGTTCTTTCGGCATTTCAAGGTTGAATATAGCTACACACCTGTTTTCTCTGAAACTTATATGTTCTGCTATATTTACAGCAAACGAGGATTTACCCATACCCGGACGTCCGGCAATCAGTATCAGTTCACCGCCGTGCAGTCCTCCGGTTCTTCTGTTGAGTTCGTCAAAACCTGTCGGTATTCCCGTAATTCCGCCTTTGGCACCAAAGTTATCTATAAGCTGCTGATAGGTATTTACCAAAACAGTGCCTATATGCTGTATATCATTCGATTCCCTGCCCGATGATACATCGGAAATAAGCTGCTCCGCACGGTCAATAATCTTATCCGGATCATCCTCTGCGCTGTATGCCAAGGTTGAAATTTCAGATGTTTTATTTATTAACTCTCTAAGCATGGATTTATCACGAATAATATGTGCATAATATGTCACATTCTGACCAGTTGATGCCTCCATTGCTATTGTTCTCAAATATTCCGAACCGCCGGCAAGCTCATACTTGCCGTTTCGTTTCAATGCATCCGATACCATAACATAATCTGTCGGCTGATTTTCATTGAACAGTTCAAGCGCCGCCGAATAAATTTCCCGATTATTTACAAAGTAAAAATCCTCCGGTGTAATTATTTCGGCAGCCTCTCCGATACTGTCGGCATTTGCAAGAACACTTCCGATAACAGCCATTTCAGCTTCACGGCTGTAAGGCAAATCTCTGCCCAGATTTTCAAGCTGTGAATCTGCCATGTCTCTACCTCTTTCCGTTCCCTATTTATGCTTCGGTTACTTCTACCTTTAACTCACCTACGATACCCTTGTAAATCTTAACATCAACAACTGTTGTACCGAGAGTCTTAATTCCGCCGTCCGGCAATACAAATTTTTTCTTATCAATCTTGATATGATGCTGTTTTACCAATTCTTCAGCAACTTCCTTTGACGTTACCGAGCCGAACAATCTGCCGCCGGCTCCCGCCTTTGCTTTAACAGAAACCTTGATTTCCTTCATTTTTTCGGCAATTGCTTTTGCTTCCTCTGTTTCTGTCCTGATCTTATATTCGAGTGACTCTGCTTTTCCCTTTAATACATTTATATTGCTCTTTGTTGCTTCCTTTGCAAGTCCTCTCGGCAAAAGATAGTTTCTTGCGTATCCATCTGATACGTTTACCATCTGTCCCTTTTTACCTTTTCCTTTTACATCCTGGTTTAAAATTACCTGCATTTTTATATTCCTCCATTATTATAAATTTCTCAAGTATTCCTGAACCGCTCCTATAACTTTTCTCTTTACAAGAGCTAAATCCTTAGTTTTTATCTGTGCTCCAGCAACAGTGGCATGACCGCCGCCGCCGAGCTTTTCCATTATAATCTGTACATTCACAT
This sequence comes from uncultured Eubacteriales bacterium, assembly GCA_900556575.1. Lineage (GTDB taxonomy): Bacteria > Bacillota > Clostridia > UBA1381 > UBA1381 > UMGS1958. The sequence continues at coordinate 161 of USPO01000244.1, read as the reverse complement.
TACCGATTGACCTTGCACATAAGCCATAACCATAATCCATAGGGTAGATTACAATTGATGCCTCTGTTTCGCCAATATTAAGCATCTCATCTGCTGCTTGTGATGCAACTACTCTTATATTGGAAAATGTATGCGGTGCTGCCGCATTTGATGCGTCAAAG
>USPO01000243.1 GCA_900556575.1 uncultured Eubacteriales bacterium | reverse complement strand
AACGGAGAAGTGTGGATTGACAGCTTTGTGTTTAATACGGTAAGCAAAAATAAGCTTATTAATTCGGACGGAGGAAATGTAAGGCTCACAAACGGATATATACGGAATACCTCACCTATTGCAGATAAAAATGAAGATAGAATAGAAATGCAGAATGTTCTTTTTGAAAATTTGATATATGACGGTACGGTATATAAAAGCTTTGAAAATTGCGTGAATCTGATGGGCAGATATACTTCTGCAAAGCCGTGTCATCCGATTGATGATAATGACATTGTAATGCTTTCGGAAAGCTTCGATGATTTTCCTGCGTCGGAAAAGAACGGCGTGGAAAATGCGGCGGACAGCGGAACAAGAACTTTCGGAGAAATAGGCGGAGCATCTGACGAGTCAAATGTAAGCGTAAGTGACGGATGGATGAAACTGTATTTGAAAGCACCGAAAAATCAAGTGCATATATACGATCATTCTCTAATGATGCCTGTCGGAGAAAGTAATTCAAAGTATCGGATAGAGGTTAAGTTTAAACTTAATTCAATGAGTTCAACCGGAAAAACCGATTTTCTTCTCCGTTCGCTCACAGGTGCGAATTCGGGTGATGCCGTACCTGTTGCGGAGATAAAGAACGGTAAAATCAGCCTGCCGTATGGAACGGAAAGTGCGGATATACAAAAAGGAAAAACATATATCGTATGTATAGACATTAATGCGGAAGATATAGAAAACGGCAGTATATCGGCAATGCTGTATGACGAAAACGGAACGGCTGTAAATAATCTCGGTGAGGTTTCAATGCCGCCAAGGCTTAAAGGCGGCAGACCGATGGGGCATCTGCTTATAAGAACAACACAGTCATCGGACGCTTCCGGAGTATGTGATATAGATTTTGATGAAATATTTGTATCGAGAAAAGCGGAAGAAAAGTGGAAGGAGGAGATAATTCCCGAACTGGGCATAGATGATAATTCATTAAGCGGAAGTGTGAAGGTAAATGCGATAACGCAAAACGGAATGACTGCTGTGCTTGCTGTATATGACGAATCCGGAAGAGTGGTATATACGGAGATACAGCCGATATACAGTGACGGATTGAGTGAATTTGAGTTTAACAATATATTTGTAAAGTCTGATTCAAGGAGTTATACAGTGAAGTTTATGCAATGGAACGGAATAAGCTCAATGCAGCCGTCGGGCAATATTATGGAAAAGAAAGTCCAAAGAAAGTCCGGTCCGAATTATAATAAAACTTGATAAAATATTATCAAAAAATCCTTGATTTTTTGTTCTGTATATGGTATAATGGGAAAGAATAAGGAGATATTGGGCGACAGCCCTGTTTTGAATACATACATATAAAGGAGATTATTATGAAACCGGTTACAGAACTTAAAGCAGCGTTGAAAAACGGCACATATTCGGATAAGCTTGAGTATTTATACTCGTGCGGAGAGACGGACGTACAGAAGTACGCAGACAGATACATCGATGTAATAAACGGATTTGAAAAAATCTACGGAGAAGCTGAGGAGCTTTCATTGTTTTCGGCTCCGGGCAGAACGGAAATCGGCGGAAACCATACAGACCATCAGCATGGCTGTGTTCTTGCCGGAAGTGTAAACCTTGATGTTATCGCAGCCGCAAGACCTAACGGAACAAATACAGTAAGAATACAGTCTAAGGGTTATGACATGGATATAATTGACCTTGATGACCTTGATATTCATCCGGAACAGTTTGATAAGGCAATAGCTTTAATTCGGGGAGTTATTAAAAGGTTTGTTGATTTGGACTATGATGTAAAAGGCTTTGATGCTTGTACAATGTCAAATGTTATGAAGGGTTCGGGCTTGTCCTCGTCAGCGGCATTTGAAGTGCTGGTAGGAACAATAATTAACGGACTTTATGCAAACAATGAGGTTAATCCTATTGAGATTGCAAAATTCGGTCAGTATGCGGAAAATGTATATTATGATAAGCCGAGCGGTTTGATGGATCAGATGGCTTCATCTGTGGGTTCTGTTGTTTCGATTGACTTTAACAGTACGGAAGAACCGATTGTAAAGAAAGTGGAATTTGACCTTGCGAAGCATGGTCACGCTTTATGTGTAATAGATTCGGGAGCCGACCATGCGGAATTAACAAACGAATATGCCGCTGTTCCGGCAGAAATGAAGGCTGTTGCGGCTTTCTTCGGCAAGGAATATTTAAGACAGGTAGATAAAGAAGAATTTATGTCAAACATGAAAGCACTCAGAGAGAGTCTCAAAAATGACAGAGCCGTTTTAAGAGCATTCCACTTCTTCAGAGATAATGAACTTGCACAGGAAGAGGCTAAAGCACTTGCGGAAAACCGTTTTGAAGACTTCCTTTCGATAATCAAAAAATCGGGACGTTCTTCATATATGTATCTGCAGAATGTGTATGCAAGCAGTATGCCGAATGCACAGGCAGTTGCGGTTACTTTGGCTTTGTGTGATGAAATATTGGGTGAAAAAGGTGCATACAGAGTACACGGAGGCGGTTTTGCCGGAACTGTACAGGCTTTTGTTCCGGTGGATATGCTTGACGAGTTTAAAACAAAGATAGAGTCTGTACTCGGTGAAAATATGTGTCATGTACTTATGATAAGACCGGTCGGCGGATACCGGCTTGTATAAAAACTTTTTTTATAAGCCTTTATCAATAGCGAAAAGAGGTATATGTCTTTGAAGGAAATATTGAATCAATATAAATTGGGAGATATGCGGGCTGTATATCTCCTCGATACGGAAACAAATATATGCGGAATGACAATTGTTCCGTTAGATATGCCCTTTGATTTGGAACATGACAGCTTGCGCAGAATACGCATTCATTCGCTTGTTCAGGCTAAAATAATCGGAGACAGCTATCCGGGACAGTATTACGGCGGCGAGTCCATGAAGGACTCGGATACAACATTCAGACTTAAATATAAGTCACAGAACTGCTGCACAGAAGGTAATGATACAAGGATTGTAACTGTTTTAGAGGGTGAGGACGGACTCAGAGCGGTTAATACATTAATGTATACCGCCGGAGATGAATATGTATCGGTAAATACGGAGCTTGTAAATAATACCGAAAAGACGATAAAATGCGAAATGCTTTCTTCGTTCTCAATATGTAATATTTCTCCGTATTCGGACGGTGCGGGAACGGAAGAAATGCTTTTGCACAGACTCCGCAGCAAGTGGAGCAAGGAAGGCAGACTTGTGACGGAAACGTTTGAGGATTTACAGCTTGAGGATGTATGGTGCTATTGGAACGGTAAAAGTGTTCGTTTCGGAGAGGTAGGCTCGATGCCTGTAAAAAACTATTTCCCGTTTGCGGCTGTTGAAGATAAGAAAAATGGTGTATTATGGGGAGTCAATCTTTCATGCCCGTCATCATGGCAGATAGAGGT
>USPO01000242.1 GCA_900556575.1 uncultured Eubacteriales bacterium | reverse complement strand
AGCCGATGTTTTTATATATAACGGCGGAGGTATGGAGTCATGGGCGGAAAAGGCGGCAGCCACATTGAAAGATGTAAAGGTGGTTGCAGCATCGGATAGTGTGGATAAGCAGGAAAACAGTGACCCTCATATATGGCTGTATCCGATGAATGCTTTGAAAGAGGCTGAGACTGTTAAAAATGCTCTGTCTGAAAAGGATGCCAGGAACAGCGGCACATACGAGGCAAATTATGAAGTATTCAAGAACAAAATAAATGAGCTTGATGCGAAATATAAGGCTATGGCGGAAACTTCAGCGAATAAAGATATTGTTGTAGCACATGAGGCATACGGATACCTTTGCACAGCATACGGATTAAATCAGATTGCTGTTGAGAGCGTTCAGGGCGGAGAGCCGTCACCGACAAGAATGGCAGAGATAGTAAATATAATGAAGGAAAAGAACATTAAGTATATCTGTGCGGAAGAACTTGAATCATCAAAAGCGGTTGAAACAATTGCAAATGAAACAGGTGCCGAAACTGTTGATTTAAACCCGTTTGAGGGAGATACCGAGGATAGGAGCTACTTTGAAGTAATGGAAGATAATCTTGAAGTTCTTAAAAAGATATTGAATTGAGGAGTATAATGGAGGAAATAGTTAAGGTAGAGCATCTTACGTTTGAATATTCCGATGCGGCGGTTTTGAGAGATGTAACTTTCACGCTGCATCCGGGAGATTTCTTAGGTATTATAGGTGCAAACGGTGCAGGAAAATCTACTCTTATTAAGCTGATATTGGGGATGTTGAAATACAACAGCGGAACGATAGAACTTTTTGGAGGAAATTTAAAGGATGCAAGAGATAAGATAGGCTATGTGGCACAAAAAGCGGCATCTTTTAACAGTGATTTTCCGGCAACGGTAAGAGAGGTCGTAATGTCTAACCTTTATCCGAAGATGGGACTTTTTAAGAGATTTAAGAAAGAGCATGAGGATAGGTTAAAGGCAGTGCTTAAACAGGTAGGAATGGAAGGCTTTGAGGACAGACTCATAGGAAGGCTTTCCGGCGGTCAGCAGCAAAGAGTGTTTATTGCAAGGGCATTGATAAGCGAGCCTAAGCTGCTGCTTATGGATGAACCGACGGTGGGTGTAGATGCACAGTCGGTGAAGTCTATTATGCAGCTTATAAAAAAGCTTAATGATGAGGGACTCACAATAATAATGACAAACCATGATACTCCGCTTCTTGTGGAAGCGTCGAACAAGCTTTTGATATTCTGCGAGCATGGATATGAGGAGTTTGTGACACGTTCGGATTTATCAATGGCAGAAGTAAATGAGATTTTTGCCGGAAAGAGGAGGCATCATCATGGGTAATATGTTTGCATACGGATTTATGCAGAGAGCATTTATCGTTGCGGCATTGATTGCTTTAATTGCTCCATGCATAGGAATAACGATAGTTTTAAAAAGACTGAGTGCAATAGGCGATGCTGCATCACATTCGGCACTTGCCGGAATAGCATTCGGTATAGTAATAGGAATAAATCCGGTTCTCGGAGCGGTTATTTTTGCGGTTGCCGCTGTGCTTGGGATTGAGGCATTCAGAAAGAAATTCAGCCGTTATCCCGAAGTTGCAACTGTGGTCGTAATGTCTGCCGGAATCGGATTAACGGCAATTATTTCGGGATTTATAACAGACGGTTCGGAAAATCTGAACAGCTTTCTTTTCGGTTCAATAGTAGCAATATCAAACTTTGAATTGTTTATGACAATAATTCTTGCGGTACTTGTTTTGATAATAACAATGCTGCTTTACAAGGAGATATTCTACATAACATTTGATGAACCGGCGGCAAAGCTTGCCGGAGTACCGGTGAAAAGCATTAATCTTATCATAATGATACTGACGGCGGTAACTGTCAGTGTAGCATCGAGAGTTGTGGGAGCATTAATGATTTCTTCGCTCTTGGTAATTCCGGTAGCGGCGGCAATGCTTGTTGCAAAAAGCTATAAGAGTACACTTATTATTTCAATAGTATTTGCGGAGGCATTCACGCTTTTGGGATTAACGGCATCGTTTTATTTAAATCTCCGTCCGGGAGGTACAATAGTTCTTTTGGGTGTTATTACGCTTATGGTTTTGATGTTTGTAAAGGGAAATAAAAGATGAAGATGAAAAAAAGATAAATAAGAAAGAGGCTGTCACAAAACTCTTTGAGTTTTGCAACAGCCTCTTTTGCCTGTAAAATTAAATTACGGTTGTTAAATTGACTGTGGAATTTTTCGCATCTGATGCTGTTTCGGATAAATCCTGTCCGGGTTTTGAAACTTCTTCTAATTTGGGCTTCTGCTGTTCGGTGGCTTGCTCCGGTTCATCATCGAGAAGTTTTTGCATCAGTTTAAGCATTTCCTGCTTTGTACTCTCCCTTGAAATAAGGAACATATCCGGCTTATCGAGCAAAGAAATATCAATGCCCGAAAGCTGCTTTGCATCGGCTTTTATAAATTCAAGCTGCTCTCGTATAACAGCAAGTGTTTCTTTCCTGCGTTCTTCCTTAGCAAGGCTTGAAAGTGTGTGAAGAAGTTCACATCTTACATTGTCCGCAGATGATGATGTCGAAATCTGTTCCTGGATTTTTGACATCTGATTGTCAATTACTTCATATATATTATTAGCCATTGTAATATCCTCCGTTTCACAGGCACGAAGGCATATTGTATCAGTATTCGACCATCGTGCCTTTCCTTTTTTAACAAGTCCTTTAGCACGTTTAATATATGTTGTTCCTATTACATTATTATATTCATCTGTAACGGTAATGTTTTTTGTCATGGGTGTCATCCCCTCCGTTTTAATTGATTGAGAAACTCATATGAAAAACGTTTTAAATCATTCTGTTTTTTATTATGGGTGTCGTCCCCGCTAATCGTATCATATGTTTTCTGTAATCATTATAGCATAATAGTACATAAAAAGCAAGACTTATTTTGAAATTTTATTCAAAATCACTCATGGCTGAATTAACGCTGTCTTCACAGCTTCTCATTGCAAGTATAGTTTCCCAAAGAACATCATTTAGTTCTTTGCCGAGCATTGCCGCACCTTTTTCGATAACGTCTCTTGAACAGCCGGCGGCAAAGTTTTTGCTCTTATATTTTTTCTTTAAACTCTTTAATTCCATGTCCTGAACACTTTTTGACGGACGCATTTCGGCTGCTGCCCATATTAAACCCGTGAGTTCATCAACGGCATATAAAACCTTTTCCATTTCATGCTCTGGTTTAACATCAACAGTCAATTCATATCCGTGCGAACATACAGCGTGTATAAGCTCGTCCGATGCTCCGCCCTCACGCAGCAGTTCGGGTGCCTTTATGCAATGCTCTGGATTTGAAATAAGTACAGAAAAATCTGTATTGAAAGTTATGAGCATAGAAGAA
>USPO01000241.1 GCA_900556575.1 uncultured Eubacteriales bacterium | reverse complement strand
ATGTTTACATTGTAACGATAGGTTCTGTAACCTGCTCCCGATACTTCTACATTATAAACCGTATTTTCTGTAAGTGTATCATTTACCTTAACAACATACTTTACATCTGATGTATCATCCCATGCAACTGATGTATTTGCTGTATCTATATAGTCATTTCCGAGCGAAATCTCTATCGGCTCTGCCAAATCTCCGCCCGATACCTTGACTTTCATATCCTGATACTTTGTATCCTTATTTTCAACAGTATTCGGGAATGCAACATTAACTGTTAAATCCTTTGTTGCCGGCTTTAATGTACCGCTTGCCTCTGACTTTGCTCCGTTGCCATCATTTGAATTGTTATAGCTATTTCCTGTAAATTCAATCGTACCACCTGCTGCGGTATAATCATTTACTATATTATCCGATACCTTTGTTGTATGTACCTGAATTTTATCTTTATCTGCTGTATCAACAGTAAAGTTATAATCTCCGGTACCTGTGATAATAAGCTTACCTAATACAATCTTGTTTCCTGTTGCACTTGAGTATGACTTACCGTCCATATTGAATTCATATTTGTCGCCGTTCACAGTCATGTTCACAAACTCTGACGGCTGAATTTCATATGATACAGTATCTCCGCCCTTGTCGAACACAAACTGCGATGACACAAATTCATTAATTGTCTTGCCACTCTCTGCATTAAGAACAATGTCATACTCCGCTCTCGTACCGGATACATTTGCATTTTCAAAGTTTACATTTATACTGCCTGTAATACTACCAGCATCAACATTAGCATACTGTGCATCTACGATAAATGTTGAGAATGAAGTTGCTGTAAATGTGATTGACTTTCTGTCTGCTGATACTTTAACTCCTTCAACCTTTTGGGCACCCCCCTTATCAATATGATGTACAGTCGGTGTTGTACCATCGGCAATAGCCTTTCCAAGAGTAATCGTCACCTTTTGATTGGTTAGATTAACTTCTGTTACTGTTCCGCCCGAAATCTTATTAACTCTTATATCATACATCTCTCTTGATGCATTTTCATCCTTTTCAACCTTTTCTGCCACATTCTTATCCTCTGCGGACGGTGATGTTACAACTACCTCGTACTTGTCAGCCTTTGAGCTGTCATATCCTGTTTTATCTTGCTGTTCTCTCAAAGTCTTTTCAAGTCCTTCAAGCTTAACTGTTGTTGTAACCGCCTGCGCTGTATCCTTTACGTTTGTTTCGCCTTTCTTTACTGTGCTGTCAATCTTATCGAAATAATATCCCGGTGAAACATACTCACTTACATCCGATGAGAACTTACCGCCTGTTACCTCAAATACATACGGTGTTTGTATATCATCTTTGATTACCTCTAATGGCTCTGCTTCACTGTTGAATGTACCGCCGTTTATATGTGTTTCTGCATTAGTGTAACTTTCACCGCTTGGATATTTTGCACTCTGGTCAAATATAACAGCCTTACAGCCGACAACAACTCTTGAATCTCCCACTTTACCAATAACATTTCCGGTTGTATTGATAGTACCGCCGTTTATTGTTACCTTGCCGTTTCTGGTAAGTATACCGACACCGCCGTTAGCATATATCGTACCGCCGTTCATTACCAAAGTACCGTCCTGAGGCTGATAAATACCGCACGCAACAAAGCCGTTCGATTGAATATTTCCAATCAAGGTTCCGCCGTTTATTGTTACGTTCGTTCCTTCATTTCCGGGAGTTCCGTTTCCGGCTAATGCAGCATTATCTATACCTTCTAACACACCGCCGTTAATTATAGCTGTTGTTTTTCCGCGTACTCCCAATGCACCTTCGATTCCTATGATATATCCTCCGTTAATCGTTATGTTGGAGCCTTCTTTTGACGCACTAATAGCTATACCGTCATTATTATCTGTTCTATTCGAACACTCTATGGTTCCGCTTGAAATTGTTATATTCGAGCTGCCAAATGCCTTTATTGTTCCACTTATCTTACCTGAATTATATTCAGCTCCCTTATGGTCATTTGATATTACAGGAACATTTTCACCTACGGTTGAATCCATAACATTCAAGTTTCCGCTAACTTCGATTACTGCATCAGATATTGTATATCCGTTTAAATCAAGGGTAATATTTTTGTCTGAATCAATCACTACCTCTGTATTATCCAATGAACTATCATTTACAAGCTTAATGGTTGCTTCTTCACTTCCTGCTGCCCCTATTGCATCACTCAGACTCTTATAATATTCAGTTCCTACAGAAGCCGCAAAATCATCAATTGTTCCCACAGTTGTATTTTCGGAAATTTTAAAGCTCCATTTCAAGTCTTTAGTATCATCCCAATAGTATATACCTACTTTTCCTATTTCACCGCCGTTAATTTCTTTGGCAACAATACAATCATCTTTATTTGTTGCCCCATCGACATTCCAAAACGATCCTTCTGTATATACATTGTCTATCTTACCGGCATTAATTACAGTCTTAACCACGGCATCTTTAACATAATTACCAGTTGTAATCGCATATCCGTTTTTAGGTGCAGTAATAGTCGTTTCTTCTCCATTCACCGTCAGTACACCACAGTTATTAATTCCCACTTGCTTACTATTAACATTCGAAGCATCCATAATTACATTTTCCAATGTTAAATCGGAATAATTCTTTATTAAAAAATTAATGCCACTGCCTTTGCTTGCACTTAAACTTCCGTTCTTAATAACCACTTTACTTCCAAGAATTAATTGCATTCCGTTAGTTTCGGTGCCCGATGAACCTACACCTTTTTTAACATTATAATTATGATTATTTAAATCTAATACTATATTCTTATTACCGTTAACTACAACTCCTCCGACTGCATCTGACTGCAAAACAATAGTTGTCGGCTCTTGACCATTCGCAGGAACTGCAGCAATAGCCTCAGCAAGTGTTGAATACTCAGCATCACCAATCTTTGCAACTGCTGTATTTTCAGTTACTTCTTCCTCGCTATCTTCCTCCGCCAAAACAGCCCCCCCCATACTCAGTGACGTCCTCCGGCGCAGCTTCTTCCGTAACATCCGCAACATCCGGTGCAGCATCTTCCGCAACAGATACAACCGCCGCAGTATCTGCTCCTATAATCTCCGTTTCTCCTGCCGCCAATGCTGATGATGATGATGCAAGCATTGCTGCCGCTGCCAATAAGGCAACTAATCTTTTCTTAGACATATAAATTCCTCCTTTTTGTTCTCCCTAAATACCCTGTCCCACCGATAGAGTATTTATTAATAAATTCCGTTCAAAGTGCGTTCATGCCCTTTGTCACAAGGAATAAGCCGGATTTGCTTATTCCCTCTGACAGAGGGGGACTGCTGCTTTGCACAGTCCCTTTGTCTATCGCCGTAAGCCTCCCTTGGGGGAGGTGGCAGCCGATAGGCTGACGGTGGGGGTGTAC
>USPO01000240.1 GCA_900556575.1 uncultured Eubacteriales bacterium | reverse complement strand
AGTAAAACAAGGATAAATTTTACTGCTGACATTTTCTTATTTTTCGTTTGATAGTTTAAATCGGTTTCTCCATTCATCCTTTAAATTTCCGCTTATCTTGCTGAAAGGTATTTCAAATTCAACATATCCCTTTGCATAGTACGAAAGCTCGTATGGCTGAAAAAATATTACAAGCTTGCCGGGAATAATATAAAAATTCATTTCATGCTCCGGCTGAATTTCCGGACGCTCCCAAAGTTCGCTGTATTTTTCAGTATCTGCCTGTACCTGTTCTGTTATAATTCTATTTAGACTTTCCTTGTAACCTTCGCTGAAAAGGTCGGAGAGATATATTTGTCTTGAACCTGCCAAATCATAATTTCTTGGGTATTTCATATTGCTTCCGTGGGCACCGCCGGTATATACATAATGTTCCTCAACAACACTTAAAAAGTCATTTTCGTTATATTTTAATTCCTGTGTAATATCCAAAATACAGCGGTTTCCCATTCTAAGCTCACCGAGTGACTCTGAAACCATGGTATCAAACGAAACCAAAGCGCCGTCTATATCCGATTGAACCGATGAATTTATCTGTGCGGCAAAATCGTGATTTTTTATTCCCGAAACTTCAAAGCCCTGTGCATGAATTTCGGCAGAGTCCGTTGTATAGCCTGAATCGGTCAGCCGAATATCCGCACTGCCTTTTGCAGTGCAGCCGCATAGAAGAACAGCTGCAAGCAGTGCGGATAAAAGAGCTTTATAAAGGGAGTTTACAAAAGGATACATATAAGACCGCCGCTGCCTTCGTTTATAATTCGTTCGATTGTTTCACGCAGCTTCATTCTCGAATCATCAGGCATTTTCGCAAGCTTTGTGTTAAGTCCTTCATTAACTAATTCAAAGAGAGATTTTCCAAAAATATTTGACTCCCAAATTTTTGTCGGGTCGGTTTCAACCTCGGACATAAGATAGTTTATTAAATCCTCACTTTGCTTCTCCGTTCCGACAATTGGGTTGACTTCAGTCTCTATATCTGCTCTCATCATATGGATTGACGGTGCAGATGCACACAGCTTAACTCCAAACCTGCCGCCCTGCTTGATTATTTTAGGCTCATCGAGTTTAAGTTCATCTGTTGACGGCGGAACAATTCCATAGCCTGTTTCACGAACCTCATGCAGTGCAAAGGCAATTCTGTCATATTCCTTTTTCATATTGGAGAGAAGCTTCAGCTGATCCATTAATTCTTTGTCATCTTTGATTTCAAATCCGGTAGCCTCACTTATAACCTTAAAGAATGACTCCTGCGGGAATTCAAGATACATATTAACCGTACCTTCACCCAAATCCATGTTTCGTATAATACCATGACTTATAAAATCACATTCGGAAAGTTCTGTACAAAGTTTTCGTGCATCACGAATACAATATACCTTTGGCAGACGGTTCAATACCGCCTTGTATAAATCTGACTTCAAAGGGTGTTCATTTTCGAGAGATTCTACCCATGATGGAATATCAATTCTTACTTCCTTTAGAGGAAATTCAAAAAGAACTGTTTCTATAATCCTGTTAATATCTTTTTCATTAAGAGCGGCACAGTTTACGGCAACAACAGGAACATTATGCAGGGATTCAAGTTCCTTTGAGAGAGAAACGGCTGCCTGCGAAGTAGGGTCGGCGGAATTAAGGAGTATTATAAACGGTTTTTTTATTGCTTTCAGTTCGCTTATGACCCTATTTTCGGCATCCACATAATCTTTCCGCGGAATATCGGAAAAACTGCCGTCCGTTGTCACTACAAGACCTATGGTGGAATGTTCTGTAATTACACGCTTAGTACCTATTTCAGCGGCGTCGTTAAACGGTACGGGATGGTCAAACCAGGGTGTGGAAACCATTCTAGGATTTCCATCCTCACTGTAACCCATCGAGCTGTCAACTATGTAGCCTACGCAGTCTATCATGCGTACCTTAAGACGTGCATTGTCACCGAGAGAAATTGATACCGCCTCATTCGGAATAAACTTCGGTTCGGTAGTCATAATTGTTTTTCCGGCTGCGGACTGCGGCAGCTCGTCTCTTGCTCGCTCCTGACCGTAAACATTTTCGATATTGGGAATGACAAGCAGTTCCATGAATTTTTTTATGAAGGTAGATTTTCCTGTTCGGACAGGTCCTACCACACCTATATATACATCACCGCCGTTTCTGCGGGATATATCACGATATATACTATACTCTGACAATGTGATGTCCTCCTTTGTCTTTGTTGGTATAATATATGCCCGATAATTCAAAAATATGATTTTCACTTTTAGCTGTTAAGAAAAAACTTGCATTTACAGGGAGGGTATGATATAATATTATCATAATATAATAAGTTATTGTATGAAAAATTGAAGGAATTTATAGAAAATGTTAAAGTATAACGAAAAAATATCCGATAATTCAACTTGGTTTACGGCAACTCCTGCCGAAAGTGCAATGCTTTTACCGTTTTATGTGACGGAGGCAGGGCATTTTTATGCCGGGGACGAGTATTGTGTAAAACGAGAAAGTCATGACAGCCACTTGATTTTATTTACTGTAAACGGAAGCGGTTTGGTAAACATCAATGGAACAGAGATAACTGTAAATCAAAATCATGCGGTGATAATCGACTGTCACAAGCCCCATGAATATCGCTCAAATAACATCAGCTGGGAATTTATATGGCTGCATATAAGAGGAACAGCAGCAGAATTATATTATAAGCTGCTGTACTCTGAAAAGATAGCGGCGGCAGAAATATATGAACCTGATGAATTTACAGAAAAGTCGAATGAAATAATTGCCGATATAGGGAAGAATAATATGCTAAGTTTATCAGCACAATCCAAAAATCTTCATGAACTTTTAAATATTATACTCAGCGGTACGATGAAAACAGAGCGTACAAAAAATAAGGATTATGAATATATAAAAAAAGCTGAAAGACTAATAAGGAACAGATATGCCGACCAGCTTTCAATCGATGATATTATACATGATATACCTATATCAAAATATCATTTCATAAGACTTTTCAAACGGCTTATGGGTACGACACCGTATCATTATCTGACAAGCTGCCGAATAAATAATGCAAAAATAATGTTGAGAACAACTGATTTATCCGTAGCAGAGATTTCGGACAGATGCGGATTTTTGGATACAAGCAATTTTATAGCACAGTTTAAAAAGAATACAAATCAAAAACCGCTGCAATACAGAAAGTATTTTATGGGGTAAAGGGGGCGGGGTGTAGCAAAATGCACAGAACGCATAAAGCGAATAAAACAAAGTGAATAAGACGTTTTTTTGTGATTAATTCGCTGTATGCTACGAACAAAACGAACCTCTCGACGTACCACCGTACGCCTTCGGGCAAGGGGCTATGCCCTTCGTTTCGTCCGTTCTGCACTATTTTTCTACAGCC
>USPO01000239.1 GCA_900556575.1 uncultured Eubacteriales bacterium | reverse complement strand
TAATTTCCTTTCGTATTTTAGTTTACTCCGACCTTTTTGCAGGCTGCTGCAATTTTACAGTTTTCACAGTCGGGTTTCCTTGCGGTACAGCAGGCTCTGCCGTGATATACGAATTGATGACAAAGCTTTAGCTGTCTTTCCGGCGGAATGATTTTCTTTAATTCCATTTCTATTTTAACAGGGTCTTTGTCTTTTACAAGACCTATTCTGTTTGTTAAGCGGATACAGTGTGTATCAACCACTACCGCAGGCTGGTGAAATATATCACCCAAAACAAGGTTAGCCGTTTTTCTTCCGGTTCCGGCAAGTGCCGTTAATTCCTCCATAGTATCGGGAACTTCTCCGTTATGCTTTTCAATAAGCTGCTGACAGCACTTTATTATATTTTTGGATTTATTTTTATAAAATCCTGCCGAGCGTATATATTCCTGCAGTTCTGTAATATCAGCATTTGCATAATCATAGACATTCCTATAACGCTCGAAAAGCTTTTCGGTTACAATATTTACTCTTGCATCTGTGCATTGGGCGCTTAATTGAGTAGCAATCAGCATTTCGAGAGGATTAGAATAATTAAGTGAACATTTAACCTCCGGATATGCTTTGTCCATTAAGTCAAGAAGCAAGGAAACTCTTTCTTTTTTTGTCATACATATCTCCTAAATATCAATCCTCAAAAATAGCATTATAATACTTTGAATATATTGTAAGAGCCGTTGAATATTCATCAGGTGTAAGAACACTTTGAATATATGCAATCAAGGCACTGTTATCATTCATAAGTGATTTGGCTTTTCCGACATCGAGTTTTGAACCGATTGCAGATGCGGTAGAAAAATCATTCGGTGTCATTACTTTTTTTGCCTTTGCGTACAAATCCTCGGATGTAAGCTTTTTCTTTTCTTCCGGCTGAATATCCGAGCTGCCTGAATCGGTATCAAGGTCATAATTATTTACTGCTGAATCGGAATATCTACTGCCTGCGGCGGTTGAATTATCATTTTCATCTATAATTTTTACAGAGTTGACACCCATTGATGATTTGGAAGTGCCGCTTGACTTGTTTTCGGATTTAGAGTTATCGTTCTTCTTATCAGATGCCGCAGTCTGCTTGTTTTCTGATGCAGTGTTTGATTTAGAAGCGGTGCCGGCAGATGAATTTTCGGCCTTTCCGGAATAAACAGCTCCCGGAATATAATCTGAAACGGACGGGTCATTTGCTTCAAGATATTTTTCTACATCTGTGCCCGAAACCTGTCCTGCCTCGTATAAACGTCGAAGTTCCTTTGTAATAGCCGAGGTATATTTTTCGTCCTGCATTACCTCGGCAACCTGTTCAAGAGTGGGTTCAATCATTCTTGGGACTATAACGGCTCTGTATACAGTATAGCCGGCAATTCCAAGTATTATTAAAAGTGATATTACAGCACCTATAATAAGTTTGATTTTTGATTTGCTTTTATATTTTTTATTCGATTTATTAGCAGACGTCTTTCCCGAACTCGAACTTCTGCGGCTCGAACTATGATGTGATGAACTATGATGTGACGAGCTGTTATAGGGAGCATAGCTGCTGTGATGGTGGCTGTGGTGATGATGACCTGAGCTGTTATGGTGATGTGATGAACTATGGTGGTGATGATCTGAGCTGCTGTAATGATGTTCATGATTTTCTGAGTATGAATTGCTGGCAGCAGTACCGTCCTCAGCATTGCGAACATCTTCGGATAATGTTGATTCAGATGAAATGTTTTCATCTGAATTATCTAGTATTTTTTTATTTTCATCCATGTTTTTGTTTCCCCTTATGTATATTATTAGGTAGTGTTTATTACATATACTTTTATTATAACATGAATAAGAAGAAAATGCAATATATTATTAATAAATTAGTGTAAATTCTAAGCAAAAAAGAATTGTAAAATCAGTTAAGCTATTAAAAGCTTATAGCTTAAGTACAGATTCCGGCCGACTCTAAGATATGCGGAGATAATATGGCGCTGTACAGATGCAGGCAATGCAGGAATATTATGCGGTTTAAAAATAAGGTTCGATGCAAGCTTTGATTTTGCATCGAACCTATTTTGTTAAATTTCATTGTATAGTCTGTATAAAATGACAGCAGCTTTACTTCTGCTTATGTCATTGCCAGATATAAAATCATTAAGCTCTGATAGTGATATAAGATTTCCGCTGACAGCGGTCTTAATATCATCATAAGCCCATAAAGGAATTTCTGAAGGCAGTTCAATAGAGGTATCAGACAAATCATGCAATGAATTACCCTTTAGTGTTCGTGCCGCAATTGAAATAAATTGAATGCCGGAAATTGAGCTGTTTCCTCTGAATGTATTATACTAAATATTTTTTGTAATATTTAAAATATTATACCACAAATAGAATTAATTGTCAAGATAAATGTATGGGTTAAAAAATATCAATATAATTGATTAAATATAATCATTGCAAAAATTCATACTATGTGCTAAAATAATATCATAAAAATTGATATTATTTAATTTGGTGAAAGGCGGATATAGTTATGGGTAAGTATAAAAGACAGTATTTTTTGCCTCCGGAGAAATGTATGGATTGGGCAAGAAAGGATCATATAGAAAAAGCACCGATATGGTGCAGTGTTGATTTGCGTGACGGCAATCAGGCTTTAATTGAACCTATGGGACTTGAAGAAAAGATTGAATTTTTTAAAATGCTTGTTGATATAGGTTTTAAGGAAATAGAGGTAGGATTTCCGGCAGCATCGGAAACGGAGTTTGATTTTCTTAGGGCATTGATAGAAAGAGAAATGATTCCGGATGATGTTACAATTCAGGTTTTGACGCAGGCAAGAGAACATATTATAAAGCGTACATTTGAAGCATTGGCAGGAGCACCGAAAGCAGTTGTTCATCTGTATAACTCAACATCTGTTGCACAGAGAGAACAGGTGTTTAGAAAGGATAAGGAACAGATTAAACAGCTTGCAGTGGATGGTGCAAAACTTGTAAAGAGGCTTGCTGATGAAACCGAGGGTAACTTTATGTTTGAGTACAGTCCGGAAAGTTTTCACGGAACAGAGCTTGAATATGCACTTGAAGTATGCAATGCTGTTCTTGATGTTTGGAAACCTAATGAAAAGGTAAAGTCGATAATTAATCTTCCGGCAACTGTTGAAACGGCAATGCCGCATATATTTGCATCTCAGGTAGAATATATGAGCAAGAATTTAAAGTACCGTGACAACGTAGTCTTAAGCGTACATCCTCATAATGACCGAGGCTGCGGAGTATCAGATGCTGAAATGGCTGTACTTGCCGGAGCTGACAGAGTAGAGGGGACATTATTCGGAAACGGCGAGAGAACAGGTAACGTTGATATCGTAACACTGGCTATGAATATGTATTCTCAGGGCGTTGACCCCCAGCTGGACTTCTCCGATATGCGTCCTCT
>USPO01000238.1 GCA_900556575.1 uncultured Eubacteriales bacterium | reverse complement strand
CATATATTTTCCATCCAAATAATTTATCAAATATCCGGATGCATAATAAGTTTCTCCCGTTTGTGATGAGGTTCCCGTTTTGGTATTATTACATCTCATCTGTCGGAAATCTGTTACCTTCGCAGCCGGTACATCTTCATCGGCAATACCCACAACAGGTGTCAAACCCATTGAAGTAACAAATATAGCCGCTGTCGAAATTCCTGCAACGAATTTCTTCATTCTTAACATTTCGCCGTTCTCCTTTTTTAATCAATAGTCCCGATATATGAGCCGCCGCAATATTACGGCGGTTCATACTCTAATCAAAATTACTCATCTATTTTTGTAAATATCATATGCTTTACATTAATAAGGTAGGTATTTGGAATATCCTTATCCGTAATTTCAAGAATATTATTTCCTGCCTTCAATTCTACATTGCCCAAATCCTCATATGTATATAATGCCCATGCTCCGGTTTGTGCAAATGTATGCTCGAACATCTCTCCGTTCAAGTCAAATGCTGCCGTTCCGCCGCCGGAATTTACATTTGCGGAATAATAAATCTTCATATTATATGTTCCCGATACATCGGCATTAAAGTTGAATATCATCTTCTGATTTTTCTGGAAGTTTTCAACGTATCCGCTTTCACCTTCGCCGATAATATTCAGCATTCCGCCCTCAACCTTTGCAGATGTTCCGTAAACGGTTATTTCCTTATTATACGGTATATCTGTTTCATAGGTCGTTCTCAGCTGCGGTGCATTTATTCCGGCAACATAACACTTAGGCTTATTGTCCTCAATTCCGTAAGCATCATAATTAACTGTTGTAGCAAAAAATTCTACAATATTTTTATCATCCATATGAGCCTTCAGTTCATCAAGGCTCAATTCAAAGGTATACTTATCATCTGTAAGCTTTGCCTCCGCAAACGGCTTTGTTTTGCTTTCATTCGGCACTGCCGCATCCTTCTTGTTCCAGGTAGGAATTATATTTGCAATATTATCGATTACCGAATTGTAGCCCTCTTTGTTTGCTCCCGCTACCGCTGCTCCGTTATTGACCTGTACATAATCCTGATTGTTCCAATCAACATTGCTTATACCTCTGTCATACCAGAACAAGCCGAGGTCCAAATCTCCGCCGCTTTGATGCTTAAATGTAAGGCTTATTGATGTAAGCTTATCTTCTCTCTTTAATATGTCGGTTAAGTCATATCTCATAAGGAATGCAAATCCGTTTGCTCCCTGCATTTCCTCTGCCATTTTAAGACCTGACACAGGATCGTCTTCCGTCATATACTGTGCATTCTTTCCGAGAAGTCTGTAATTCATAGATGCCGCATTTCCGTTGTTTCTTACCTGTACAGCAGCTGTATAATATGTATTAACTTCCGGTAAATCTGCTGCCGCCTCCTGAACCGCTTTCGGAAGCTCTCTTGCATCCGAATTCAGCGCTCTGTTGATTATGCTCAAAACCTCCGCTCTCGTAACAGTTCCCTTGGGGCGAACAGTTCCGTCCTCATAACCTCCTATAATTCCGGAAATATATGCCTTAGTCATATAGTCCTTATATTCGGCATCTGCATCATCAATATCCGAAATCATTTTTTCATACATTGAAAAGTCACTCGGAAAATACTCACTTTTCAGCGACTTTATAACTGCCTTTGCAACCTGTTCTCTTGTCATAGGCTCGTCATAATCACTGTAATCTCCGTTTTCATAAACTCCGGTATTCAGCATACTTATAATATACGGTGTTGCCCAGTATCCGCTTGTTATATGATAGAAATTACCTTTCCATGCACTGTATATCTTTGCATACTGCGAGGCAGTAACGGGATTATCCGGATAGAAATTACCGTCATCATAGCCGTCAAGATATTTGTTTTTTGCACTTTCGGTAATTATCTTTTCTGCCCAGTGTCCTTTACAGTCCGGAAAAGATACTCCGTAAAATCCATCACCGCCCGCAGCACCGCCGCCTTGATTATTGTTTCCCATTTCATCATCGCTGTCCTCCGGATTTTCTCCGTTATCTATCTGCGGTGCTTCAGTTGTATTTACGCTGTCGCTCTGTTCCGGTCCTACCGTAGGCTCGGGAGTTTCCGTAACCTCGCTGCCGTCCTCATCTATTGTCACAGTGTCGGCAAATGCCGGTATTGTGACATTTGCGGCACTTAGTCCAAATGCCGATGCTGCAAGCAATAACGCTATTATCTTTTTCATCAGCTTTCCTCCATTTCGTTAAGGTCAAGAATTATAGTCGATAATGCCGGCATTGTAATCTTATCGTTTACATTCATCATGGTATCACTCACTATATCATGTATTCTGCTCACGTCCGCATTTAATTCAACATTTACAGCCTTGTTCTGATCCGAACAATTCATTATTATTATGTAATGACCGTATTTCGCAACATTTATACGTCTTAAGCCCAAAGGTGATGACATATATCCGTTTCCGTGGGCGCTCCATTTATCATTCATTTCATGCCATCTTATTACCTCCGAATATACCGCAACCTCTCTGTGATTTTCGGCATAATATGCTCCCGACGGCATTGTACTTCTCCAGTCAAGAGTTGCTCTCACAAACTCCCCATTATGCTGGAATGAAAGCGACTGTGCAACCTCATCCGAGAATACATATTCCTTCTGCTTACCGTTTTCATCAACGTTCCAAGGCTCATTCGGCATATATATTCCCGAACCCAAATCAAATTTAGTGATATACACACCGTTATCAAGCAGCTTGTAATAAATCTCATATGCCGCCTGTGCCCTTGACATTGCTACATTATACTTTATTTCCGTATCGTTTCCGAAAGCATTTCTTAGCCAGCTCTTAAAGGTTTCCTCATCTATCTGTTCATTCGGCATGAACATAGTCTGTGACTTTCCTTCGATTATGCCCTTCCATGAAAGTGTTACAATTGCAGCCTCCTGCGGAATATCCTTTATATCCGCATAGGTCTTATATCCTTCAGATGCTTTCTTTATACCGTCACCCATAACATCAAAGTTTTCTATCATATAGAAAAGAAGTCGTCTGTCTGTTACAAGTGAGCTTAAATACAGTTCTCCGTATTCGATGAATAATTCCATCGAACGTACCGAATCTTTAGAACCGAATCCGGCGGCTATGAAGTTATTCCATGCAGCATATTCTACTCGTCCCGGACCTTTATAGTTTCTTGTGTTTATATTAAACTCACGTCTTATTGCATTGAATCCCTTATGATTTACTACCGTATCCGCAAAATAGTTCATTGCATGAGATGCATTCACTGCTTTTTCTATAAGCTTTTCATCACCGGTCATCAATGCAAGGTCTGCTACCATTGCCGCTCCGTGCGGACCGTAGTTACCATCGTATGCTCCGTCAAGGTGTCCGACTGTTTCCATCGAAAGTCCCTTCGGTGATATAAGTATCGAACCTCTCGGTGTGGCAAGAATACCTGTTGCCT
>USPO01000237.1 GCA_900556575.1 uncultured Eubacteriales bacterium | reverse complement strand
ATTAACATATAATAGTTTATCACCACTAACCCAAATTGTCAACAACTTTTTAATATAATATCCTATATTCTGCACATTGCACAATGTGACCCAAGTTAGCTAATGCTTATTTTTATTTTTTAACGAAATGATAAATTAGTATTAATTTTCTCTCCACCGCCGCATGGTACAGCTCTTAAATCTCATCATAAAAAACACCTCTGGCTATACTATCTTAGCTATAAAATTAATAAGAGGACTGTATGCAGCAGCCCCCTAATTAAACTTCATCTCAAAACTCGGTCCGTATTCACTTTTCCCATCATCCTTCATAATAAGACTCGCTTCAAATGTAGAATTTTTTTTGGGTGAATACAGTTTTTTCTTTTTTACCGGTTTTCCTTTTAGCCATGATTTCACGTTTGACGCTGTTATGCTTGTTTTTGAAAACAGCGGACTTTTCGGCTTTTTCCATATCGTAAATTTGCATGATACGGGTTCCTTCCAGTTTGAACAGAAAAAGCTTTTCTTGCTTTCCTTTATATCTCCGCCGCATCTCGGGCATTTTCCCAAAACCTCCTGCCCCTTGAACGGCTTTACCTCTATTATACTTTGGTCAACCTTAGGATATTCCTTGGATATTATATTCCTTATTGTTTCAAGTACATTATCAGTCAATTCCTTATGAGTCTTATTTCCGGCTGCTATATCCTCCTGGAATGTCCACCATTTTGCTGTCATATCTGCTTTCTTTATCTCGTCGGGCAAAATTCTGTACAGCTCCCTGCCCAATTCCGTTGAAATAAGCGTCTTTTTTTCTTCTCTAAGGTATCCTCTTGCAACAAGCTGATCTATTATTCCGCTTCGTGTCGCAGATGTTCCTATTGAACCGTTTTCACCCTTTTTATCCTTATCCTTCGCCAGCAGCAGTTTTTTAATTTCCTTGTCTTCAACGTACTTTGCAATCCTTGTCATATCCTCATTCAGGGTGGTTTTTGTATACCTCGGAGGCGGCTTTATTTCCTCCTCCTTTATTCCGGCTTTAATGACAGGTGACAAATACGTTCCTTTCGGAATTGCACTCAGTTTATTTTCTTCCTTTTTGTTCTTTTCTTTATCATCGTTATATATTGCCAAATATCCTGGTGATACAACAACCGATGATGTTGCTTTTAAGCTGTTTCCCTTTTCCAAAGGTACATTAAGCTCCGTTTTTTCCTTTACAGCCTTAGGCATAAACTGTATCATATAAAATTTACACACAGCCAAATATACATTCTTTTCCTTTTGAGTCAATCTTTCAAGATTAACCTTATTATCGGTAGGAATAATCGCAAAATGCGCAGTTATGTTTTTATCGTTAAAGCAGCGTGATTTTATATTTGTATCTATTCCGGACGGATGAAAGCTTATATTTTCCATTACCTGCTTTAAGGTTGACGGTGCTTCCTTGAAATGCTCCTCCGATAGATACTGGCAGTCCGAACGGTTATATGTTATTGCCTTATGCGTTTCTCTTAATGTCTGTGTTATCGAAAGTGTTTCCGATGGAGAATATCCGAATTTTTTACCGCAGTAAGACTGAAGCTTTACCAAATTGAATGGCAGCGGAGGTGATTCCTCCACTCTCTTTTTAGTTACATCCGCATTAAAGGATTTTCCCGTAAAATATTTCATAAGAGTTTCAGCATACTTTATGTTAAATATTTTGCCGTCCTCGACATACGGATTATCCTTTGCCGGAACAAATTTAGCCGTTACCTCTGTGTTGTTTACATTTAAATCTACAAGAACATTGTAGTATGTTCGCTTGACGTGATGCTCTATTTGGTAATCTCTGTTTACAACCAATCCGAGAGTCGGAGTCTGTACACGTCCGACCGTAAGCAGTACTCTCGGATTGCTGCAGGTAAAAAATCTGCTCATATTTACACCAACCATCAAATCCGCAACACTTCTTGCATATGCCGACTGTCCGGCATTTACATGAAGTGAATTATCACTCATATGGTTAAGTGCCTTTCTCATTGCCGCTTCCGTTGTATTTGCTGTGTCAAGTCGTTTCACCGGTCCCTTATACCTGAACCAATCCAGAATTTCATCAACAAGCAGCTGTCCCTCATCGTCCGGATCTCCGGCATGGATAACCATATCCGCCTGTTTAAGCAGTCCGCCTATTTGATTTACACGGTCTTTCTTTGAAATTCTTCCCGCAGAATCCCGGCTTATTTTTGTCTGCCAATTTTCAAAAAATATCGGCAGAGAGTCTATACTCCATTTTTTATATGCTTTATCGTAATCCTCCGGCTCCTTCAGAGAAAGCATATGACCGAACAGCCATGTTACAACATAGTCGCCCTGATATATACAGCTGTCCTTCATTGTTCCATGCCCCGGCAACGCCGCCGCAATAGCTTTTCCGAGTGCCGGCTTTTCCGCTATTATCAATATCACGCTATCACCTCCAATATAACAAAGCTGCTGCAAACCCTTGCTTGCAGCAGCCCCGTCTTAATCTAAAGTCTGCATTTAAAGTCTTCATATCCAAAGCTTTTCCAAACCTCGATACTTCCGTTCTCGTGAGCAATATCTATATCCGGCAGATTTATTCCGTTAAATGTATTGTTCTTTACCATTGAATAAATTGCCATATCGCAGAATATCAGTCTGTCACCCTCCTTTAAAGGTTCGTCAAATGAATATTCTCCGATTATATCTCCGGCAAGACAGGTTGCACTCGATAAAGTATATGTATACTTCTTTTCGCCTTTCTCTCCCGAACCTATTATATTCGGTCTGTACGGCATTTCAAGTACATCAGGCATATGACAGGCTGCCGAGGCATCGAGAACGGCTATTTTATTTCCGTTCTCAACTATCTCCATTACCGTAGATACCAAAAATCCCGCATTCAATGCGACAGCCTCTCCCGGCTCAAGATATACTTCAACATCATATGTTTCTTTAACATGCTTTATGAGCCTTATAAGCCTTTCCACATCATAATCCTCTCTTGTGATATGATGCCCTCCGCCCAAATTTATCCATTCTATTTTATGCATATACTTTCCAAACTTTTCTTCAACCGCATTTAAAGTGGTTTCAAGGTCATCGCTGTTCTGTTCGCAAAGCGTATGGAAGTGAAGTCCCTCTATTCCGTCAAGCATATCTTCTCTGAAATTATCTATCGTAACTCCGAGTCTTGACCCGTATGCACAGGGATCATAGATTCCGTGTTCCTGTGTAGAGCATTGCGGATTTATTCTTATTCCGCATGAACGTCCCCTTGAAAGTGCCTTTTCCTTGTATTTATTCCATTGATTAAATGAATTAAACACAATATGGTCGCATATTTCGAGTATTTCGTCCATTTCTTCCGGTCTGTATGCCGGCGAGAAAATGTGGTTTTCCTTGCCCATTTCTTCATATCCGAGCTTTGCCTCATGAAGCCCGCTGGCAGTTGTTCCCGAAAGATACTTTCCTAT
>USPO01000236.1 GCA_900556575.1 uncultured Eubacteriales bacterium | reverse complement strand
GTATACGATAAAATGTATACTGCTCTGATTCGTTTCCATAGTGATAATCAAACTGCATAATGTCATCTCCTTTAACATAAAAAAGGCACCACCCTGTTTCCAAGATGATGCTTAGTGGTTTGTTTAAATACATTCCAACCTTTAATATAACTTCGTAATTTGTCTTTTATCAAAAACAAATTATATATAATTAAATATTTACATACATTAATGATTTTACTTAATATCCATTTAAGTTTAAAGTAGCATTATTTAAATTGTATCGGGACTTGTTGTAAATTAGTTGTAAAATAGATTTTATATGTGGAAAATATGCCGTTTTAATCGATACATTGCTTATGTATCATAGGAAATGGACTGTTTTTTATACAAAATGTTTTGAATATCGTTTTATTTATATATTCTGACATTTAATTATTCCCTTCTTTTTCTTCTGCAATAATAATTTTTCTGAATAATTAGTTATTATGTATATTTACATTTTCGACATAAACTGATATAATTAAAATGATTGCTATTTACAAAGCATTAAAATATCCTATACAAAAACACCATATTTGA
Organism: uncultured Eubacteriales bacterium; assembly: GCA_900556575.1. Taxonomy (GTDB): domain Bacteria; phylum Bacillota; class Clostridia; order UBA1381; family UBA1381; genus UMGS1958. Next base: position 2,932 of record USPO01000236.1, on the reverse strand, counting down.
AAGGGGAATTTGACAAAAAATGAACGAAGCCGCACAATATGTGCCACAGCTGTATGCCACCCTATGGTCGCTGCTTCCGGCTCTTGCCGCAATCGGTCTTGCACTTTTTACAAAAGAGGTTTACAGCTCACTTTTTGCCGGAATTGTAATAGGCGGTGTCCTTTATTCCGGATTTAACTTTGAAACCACCGTTGTTCATGTATTCCAGGACGGACTTGTAGGCGTACTCACAGATCCCTACAACATGGGTATCCTTGTATTCCTTGTCATACTCGGAACAATGGTATGCATGCTTAATAAGGCGGGAGGCTCCGCCGCATTCGGAAAATGGGCACAGGAGCATATCAAAACTCGTGTAGGTGCACAGCTTGTTTCTATACTGCTCGGAATTTTGATATTTATTGATGACTATTTTAACTGCCTCACAGTCGGCAGCGTTATGCGTCCTATTACAGACAAGCACAATGTATCACGAGCAAAGCTTGCATATCTCATTGATTCAACCGCCGCACCGGTATGCATTATAGCACCTATTTCATCATGGGCGGCCGCTGTTGCCGGATATGTCGAGGGAGAGGACGGATTTAAAATATTCCTTCAGGCTATTCCGTACAATTACTATGCATTGTTTACAATTGCAGCCATGCTTATAATCGTACTCTGCAAAATAGACTTTGGTCCTATGCGTCTGCACGAAGAAAACGCATTGAACGGCGATATATATACAACTCCTGACAGACCGTATGCAAACACTGAGGAAGCTGATGACTCCGAGAAAAAGGGTAAGGTTATAGACCTCATATTCCCTATCATCACTCTTATCATATGCTGTGTTATAGGAATGATATACACCGGAGGATTTTTCTCCGGCACAGGATTTATCGAAGCATTTTCAGGCTCCGATGCCTCTGTCGGACTCATGCTCGGCTCATTCTTCGCATTTGTGATAACGGTAGTATTCTATATGTTCAGACGTGTATTAGGCTTTAAAGAATCTGTAGGCTGTATTCCGGAAGGATTCAAAGCAATGGTTCCTGCAATACTTATATTAACGCTTGCATGGACACTGAAGGCAATGACAGACAGTCTCGGAGCCAAGGAATGCGTTGCCTCTATGGTAAGCGGTGTTCCGTCGGGTGCGTTCCACTTTATACCTGTGATTATATTCTTAATTGCGGCATTCCTTGCATTTGCAACGGGTACTTCATGGGGAACTTTCGGAATACTTATTCCTATTGTAGTTAATATCTTTTCCGGAATTGACCACAGTATGATGATATTATCCATCTCTGCCTGTATGGCAGGTGCTGTATGCGGTGACCACTGCTCACCTATTTCTGATACCACAATAATGGCATCTGCCGGTGCACAATGCAATCACATAAACCATGTATCCACACAGCTCCCCTATGTCGCCGTAATGGCGGCTGTAAGCTGTGTAACATACATCATAGCCGGATTTATTACTAACCCTATCGTACCGTTCCTGATAGGACTTGCACTCACTGCAGCGGTGTTACTGACTATAAAGAAATTCAGCGACAGAATATAAGCTAAGCACAGTCAGCCAACAAATCAAGAGTGCTGCTCCAATTTAAAATTCAAAAGCGGAATATGTAATGTGTAGATTTTCGTATTCCGCTTTTTCTATACAAGAACACTGAAAATCAGTAAAAATTATTAAATTTATCCTTGACTTTAATTATTCTATATGTTAAAATATATATAGTTTTGCAAAAAAATATACTTAGAAAGGAGCATACATAATGGATACATCTTATATTGTACATGACGGCGGGAAATATGTCAAGCTTGAAAAGCTTGTTTCGGCTATTTCCGAAAATCAGAAATTAAAGCAGGAATACGAGCATGCACTTGCCGAAAATAAAGCACTTCGCATGAAATCAGATATTGATCCTCTTGCGAATGTATACAGACGCTCGGCAGCTATTGATATTATTAATAATATTCTGAAAAACAACACTGCCTGCTGTGCCTTGATTGTGCTTGACCTTGATAATTTCAAGCAGATAAACGATACTTTCGGTCATTCCTTCGGTGACAATGTTATTTCAACCTCTGCCGCCTTTATGATTGAAGAAGTCGGTGAAAATGGAATTATCGGACGTTTCGGCGGAGATGAGTTTCTTATCTTTCTTCCCGATACAACACCCGAAGAGGCAATGCTGTGTGCAAATAATATAATTCAAAAAATAAGCCATTCGCAGGATTATTATGAAAATTCTCTTAATCTTGCCTGTTCCGCAGGTATTGCCTATCATACCGGAAGTATTCCTTACAAGGATTTATTTGCAAGAGCAGATAAAGCTCTTTACAGTGCAAAGCAAAACGGAAAACGTCATGCCGAATTATTTGCACCGGATATGATTAATCTTGACGGTGTCGGAATTTCATATGTTGACAATCAGGAACATAACAATGTAACAGACGAAATCGTTGCTGACGCTATCGAAATTGCTTCTAAGGCATCTACGACCGATGAGGCTGTTGAAATGCTCCTTGCTCATGTGAACAAGCACTTTAATACAGAAAGAATAAAAATCCTTCACGTTGATATAGAGCAGGACATGGTTACCGTTATATATGATTATCATTTCAATAATGATGACCAACGAATAAAAAATAATGTCGGATATTATCTGCATACGGATTTAGTAAATTTTCGTGAGGCAATGCCCAACAGAACAGCATTCCCTATGATTGATGTTGAAAGCTCTATATTCTCACAAAAGTTCCAAAAGGAATTATGTGACACTGATGATACATATCATATTTTCTATGTAAACAGAACGAGTGATAATAACTACAGCTTTTGCAGCTATGAATCCTCAATGCCTTCAAAATATAGAAGTGAAGAGGAATTTCACGCAATATCGGAAATATCATCAATCATAATGGTGTATGCCGACAG
>USPO01000235.1 GCA_900556575.1 uncultured Eubacteriales bacterium | reverse complement strand
CAACCGTTTCGGCATCCGTATATCCCTGTGTCATTGCAACGGTTTCGGAAGTTCCTATCTTAGGATTACGGCTTTTATGCGACGCTATGATATTATGGTGTACGGATAAATTAACACCGCCCCAAATTGCGGCATAGCTATGCTCACCTTTATCATGTACTGACTGATTAAGTGCCTCGGCAACAATACAATTCTGAATTGTTACATCCTTTACGGCATAAGCTGAAAGATTTTCATCTGTACCCCAGCTTATTGAACAATGGTCAATTATAACATTCTGACAGTCATCCGTTATTTCAAATCCGTCCTGTGCCCTTGTGTCTGTACCGTCCGCCATATGAGCACCTACTCTGAAACGTACATAACGTACTATAACATTATTTCCGCCTACCTTGACATTATTTCCTCTTATACAAATTCCGTCTCCGGGGGCAGTCTGTCCGAGAATTGTAGTATTTGATTTAAGCGTAACATTACTCAAAAGGTCTATCATACCACTTACATCAAATACAACAAACCTTCCGGATTTTGAAACAGCATCTCTGAACGAACCCTCTCCGCTGTCATTGAGATTTGTTACATGATAAACCTCCTGCGTCTGCGATGCTCTTGCACCCTCCGTATACATACCGCCGCCCTCTGCACCCGGAAATGCAACTGTTTTGCTTTCCGAATTTACTTCGGTATTATTGTCTGCAAGAGCATTTACACCTGCAAGAGATGTTATACCCATAGCAGCGGCAACAACTGCACTAAGTATTTTTTTCATTTCGTCCTCCTTTACAAATTAAAAAATCTAAAAAAACAGGCACGGTGCTGTTTTGCTCTTTTTAAGCAGCCGAAAACAGCATCATGCCTGCATATGTTCAATTAATTATCTGCCTCAAAAATCAGCGGAATATCTCCGAATAAAAGTTAAACCGTGTTATCCCGGCCGTACAATTACATACCAAAGTATATTTTCGCATTATTGTAGCAAATATCTTCTACTACCTTGCCCAATGTATCCATATCAGCCGGGAACTCGCCGTTCTCAACCCATGTACCCAAAAGGTTACACATGATACGTCTGAAATACTCATGTCTTGTATATGATAGGAAGCTTCTTGAGTCTGTAAGCATACCTACAAACTTATTCAATGCACCCAAGTTAGCAAGTGCTTTCATCTGCTCTGTCATGCCATCTCTCTGATCACAGAACCACCAGCCTGAACCAAACTGAATCTTACCGCCGTTACCCGGTCCCTGGAAGTTTCCGAGCATTGTACCGATAACATAGTTATCCTTCGGATTAAGTGTATAAAGAATTGTCTTTGGAAGATTATCTGTCATTTCCATAGCATTTAAAAGCTTTGAAAGTCCTTCGGCAATTGAGTAATCTGCAATTGAGTCAAAGCCTGTATCCGCACCAAGCTTATTAAACATTCTTGTATTGTTGTTTCTTAAAGCACCAATATGGAGCTGCATACACCAGTCAAGCTCTGTGTACTTCTTTGCAAGTGCAATAAGAGTTGACGACTTGTAACCCTCTATCTCTTCCTTTGTAAGCTTTTCGCCGTTCATAGCCTTCTTGAATACTGCCTCAACATCAATATTTTCAGCATACGGTGCTCCGTCAAGAGCGTGGTCACTTACACGGCAGCCATTCTCATGGAAGAACTCAATTCTCTTATATACAGCTTCAATCATATCGGCATATGAATTAATCTCCATACCTGCTGCACCCGCAAGCTTTGCAATATATGGTACATATGTATCCTTATCTATATTCAGCATAAAGTCCGGACGGAATGCAGGAACTACCTTTGCGCTGATATGTCCCTTTTCAGCAATCTTCTTGTGCCATTCAAGCGAATCTGCCGGATCATCTGTTGTACAAATGATTTCAACATTTGAAGCCTTAATAAGCTTTGAAGGACTCATCTGTGTTTCCTTGATTACAGCATTAGCCTTGTTCCAGATTTCCTCCCATGTATCTTTTCTTACAATTGTATCGATACCGAAGTATCTCTGAAGCTCAAGGTGTGTCCAATGATAAAGCGGATTTCCGATAGCATACTGAAGAACCGAGCAGAAAGCCTCGAACTTTTCGGCATCCGGCTTATCTCCTGTCATGTAACTCTCATCAAGTCCCATTGAACGCATATATCTCCACTTATAATGGTCTCCGCCAAGGAATATCTGAGTAATGTTATCAAACGGCTTGTCCTCATAAAACATCTGCGGTGAAAGATGACAGTGATAGTCAATAATCGGCATCTTTGCTGCATGCTCGTGATACAGCTTAACAGCTGTTTCATTCTGGAGCATAAAATCCTTGTCCATAAACTTTTTCATTTTTAATTTCCTCCTAATATACCGCAAAAGCGGTTAAACAATATAGCAAAAAATCCAATCCGTAAAGTCAATTATTCTCCGACATTTTCGGTATGAATATTCTGCTACTTTATTCTACCTTATATTATACTATATTTCAAGTCTTTTGTCACTATATTTTTTATCAAATATTACTGATTTTTTAAGCTTTTATCAATATATTTTGTAGGTAATACAGATTTTAAGCAAAATATCAGTAATAACTTGAAAAATAATTAAAAATGTGATAGAATTACAGATATATTAAAACAATACTGTAAATTTGCTGTTCATTTACAGATTTATTGATTATGGCATCAGCATTGTACGGAGGGAAAACAAAATGTTAAAAAACGGTCAAATGCTTTTGGTTGAGAGACTTGAAGAGGATTCACGCAGCAGCATGGCTGAGTCACATATCCACGATTATTATGAGATATATTACCTTGCAAGCGGCAAGAGAAGATATTTCATAAATCATACATTATATGATATTGACTGCGGAGATATTATACTTGTAAATAAGGGTGATATTCACAGAACACAGGTAGTTGAAAGCGGTCAGCGTTACACACGCTATCTGATTCACTTTTCACAGGAACTTATAGACAAGGTTAGTCCGATAATACCTGCAGATGAGCTTTTAAAATGCTTTGAGACAAAGAAAATACACATTGCGGCACCAAGTATGCATAACTTCAATTCACTTTTAAGAAAGCTTGAAACAGAGTGCAAATCAGATGACGAATACAATAAACAGCTTACGCTCATACACTTTATGGAACTGATGATAGATATAAACAAATCATCGCTTCAGAAGAATCTGCGTTTCACAGATGACCTTACTGAATATGAGGATAGAATCCAAACTGTATGCCGCTATATATGCAATTATTACAACAGACAGATTAATCTTGATGAAATCGCAAAAATAGCGTTCATGAGTCCTACATACTTTTCAAAGAAATTTAAAAAAGTAACAGGCTTTGGATTTAATGAATATTTAAACAGTGTAAGAGTAAAAATGGCGATTAATATGCTTTTGGAAACACGTTATTCTATAACAGAAATCGCAATGTACTGCGGTTATCAGGACAGTAATTATTTCGGTGATGTATTCAAAAAAATCACCGGAATG
>USPO01000234.1 GCA_900556575.1 uncultured Eubacteriales bacterium | reverse complement strand
CTCTGTTACCTTCTCACCTAAGTGAGCCTCTGCGTCTGACTTAATCTTTGAAAGAATCATAGCTGAGATTTCCTGCGGTGTATAAGCCTTACCGTCAATAGTAACCTTTTCACCTGTACCCATCTTTCTCTTGATTGACATTACTGTTCTGTCTGCATTTGTAACAGCAGCACGCTTAGCAACCTGACCTACTATTCTTTCGCCGTCCTTCTGGAACTGAACAACTGACGGTGTAGTTCTTGAACCTTCGCTGTTTGTAATAACAACTGGCTGACCGCCTTCCATAACAGCTACACATGAATTTGTTGTACCTAAATCAATACCAATAATCTTTCCCATTTTATTTCAAATCCTTTCTTTTATTTTCAATATAAGCTTTATTTAAAAGCTGCAAGAATATTATCTTAAATTAAAAACTTCAATGTTCTAAGCAGATTACCCTCTTAAGAGACGATGTCGTACTTTGTGTACTTCGAGTCTCGAAAGCGGGTGAGATGCAGCGAGCATTTTCATCTTGAGGGAAATGCTCTAAGCAGATTGCCCTCTTGAGAGACGATGTCGTACTTTGTGTACTTCGAGTCTCGAAAGTGGGTAAGATGCAACGAGCATTTTCATCAAGGTTAGTTTGCTACTTTGACCATCGAGTACCTTACTACCCTACCGTCTTTGTATTCATAACCTCTCATAAACTCCTCAACTACTGTGTTTTCATCTACCGAGTCATCCTCAATATGCATTACAGCATTGTGAAGATTAGGGTCAAACTGTTCACCCAAAGCCTTAATCGGCTTTACATTAAGCTTTTCAAGAGTATCATTGAACTGCTTCATTACCATTTCAACACCCTCTTTAAGCTTTTTGGCATCATCAGAGGTAACCTCTGCCGCCAATGCTCTTTCAAGATTATCTCCTATCGGAAGAATTGCGGCTACCGCATCAATAACGGCATCTCCGTATCTTGCATCCTTTTCACGATTGCTTCTCTTTCTGAAGTTATCATATTCGGCATAGAGTCTCAAATACTTGTCGTTGAGTTCAGCAGCCCTATCCTTTGCAATTTCAAGCTCCGACTTCTTCGGTGTTTCCGACTGTGTGTCCTTGCTTTCTTCCGCATTTGTCTGCTCTTCCTCAACCGATGTATTTTCTTTATTTTCTTTCTCCATTTTATCGCCTCACTTTCTTAAGTGTCAAATTCATTTAATAATTTATCTATTTCATGCGAGATTAAATCAAGACTCGCAAACACTTTTGCATAATTCATTCGTTTAGGACCTATTACACCAATCTTTCCGACGTTCTTTCCGTCAATAGAATAGTTTACCGTTACAAGTGAACAATTATTCAAAATTTCCGATTGATTTTCAGTTCCTATTCTTGCCTCTACGCTGCTGTCCAAATCATCGGGAGAATTTAGAGCAATAAGCTTTTTCATTGCCTCCTTATCTTCAAGCAGCCCAAGCATTTCTCTTGCTTTTCCGACATCGGAATATTCCGGATAACTCAGGATTGACTTTGCATTGTGAATTACAACATCTCCGCCTTTTGCTTCCGCTGCCAATTCACTTATCATTCCGGCTATTTCACAGAATATATTTTCATCAATTCCCGCATTGACGGCCTCATCCAAAAGTTCTAAAATTGACTTTTCATTCAGCCGGCTTATCGGTTCACCTTTAAACCTTGAATTGATTATCCTTGATACCTCCATACATTCGGCAGTACTCAAATCGACATTCAGCATTCTGTTCCTTACGGTTTCTGTGACAATAATGAGCATTATTCGTCTTACTCCGATTGGTACGAGGTCAAGCTTATTTAAAATATCATTTTCAAGACTTGGTGTAGTAATAAATGTTGTATACTCCGTCAAAGCCGATGCAGCAAGTCCCGCATTACGAACAACTCTGTCAAGCTGATTTATTCTTGCATGAAGCTGTTCCTGAAGCTTTACTATAACCTCCATGCCAAGCTGATACTTTTGCATCAGCTGATTTACATAAAAGCGATAGCCTAAGTCCGACGGCACACGCCCCGCTGATGTATGCGGCTGTGCCAAATATCCCATTTCTTCAAGGTCTGCCATTTCATTTCTTATGGTAGCACTCGAAAGTCCGAGTTCTTTTCTTTTTGATATGGCTCTTGAGCCTACAGGCTCTGCCGTTCCAATGTACTCCTCGACAACAGCCTGTAAAATTTTTCGCTTGCGGTCATTTAAATTATAATCAGTCAAGCCATTGTTCTTTTCCATCTTAATCACCCGTCCTTTTTGTTAGCACTCGCTGTTCTTGAGTGCTAACAATTATAATGTACCACCTTTTTATCAAAAAGTCAAGTGTTTTTTTGAATTTTTTTCTGATTTAATTAAATATTAACATTTCAGAAATATATTTTATCTGTTGTTTGTTTTTTGAAAAAAGATATATATCATTATCACGCAATAAACAAATGGAGCTGCAATGCAGCTCCATTTGTTTATTATCCATTTAACTGTAATGTACCGACAATTTCCGAAATATCTTTAATTCCAAATCTGTCCATATATTCAGCAATTTCTCTTTTTACATCCAAAATTAAATCCGGCTTTTGGAACATGGCTGTTCCAAGCGCAACAAGTCTCGCACCGGCAATCATAAATTCTATTACATCACTGCCGCTCATTACACCGCCCATTCCTATAAGCGGTATTTTAACCGCATTGTATACTTCATGTACCATTCTTACCGCTACCGGTCTTACCGCAGGCCCCGAAAGTCCACCTGTGTTGTTCGCAAGAATAGGACGTCTTGTATTAATATCTATCTTCATTCCCATTAATGTATTAATTAACGAGAGTCCATCCGCTCCGCCCTGTTCTGCAGCCTTTGCTATATCTGCAATTGAGGTTACGTTCGGTGAAAGCTTTACTACCAATGGCTTTCTTGAATGCTTCTTAACCGCCTCTGTAAGCTCCTGAACCATAGTCGGATTTGTTCCGAACGCAAGTCCGCCGTGCTTTACATTCGGGCATGATATGTTCATCTCTATGATAGATACATCAGTATCGGATAAAATTTCTGCCATTTCGCAGTATTCCTCAACCGTATTTCCTGACATGTTTGCTATTACATGAGTATCATAATTCTTTGCTATTTCCGGCATGATATACTCGGCAAACATCTCTACTCCGGGATTTTGAAGTCCCACGCTGTTTAATATTCCCGATGGCGTTTCAGCAATTCTCGGTGCCTTATTTCCTTCTCTCGGCTGACGTGTGAGTCCCTTTGCACCAAATCCGCCATATTCATTAAGTGAGGCATACTCATCATATTCTGCTCCAAAACCGAATGTTCCCGATGCGGTAACAATTGGATTTTTAAACTCTAATCCGCAATATTCAATCTTCATATCAGTCATCTAAGGTCACCTCCGTTGAATAGAATACAGGTCCGTTCTTACATTCTCTCATATGTTTGTTTGTTCCCGGATAAGTTGTTTCGCAGGTACATACAAGGCACGCACCTATTCCACATCCCATTCT
>USPO01000233.1 GCA_900556575.1 uncultured Eubacteriales bacterium | reverse complement strand
GAGAACGTGCACTCCGAGAAAGTGTCCGGAGAAGCGTTGGCATAGCCAGTAACGATATTCTATTTCGCCTAGCCAGTGGACTAGTTTTTTGTTGTTTTCAGCCGTTCCGTCAAGATTCCAGGGATTATAGCCGCCGCCTAAATCGAGTGTGCTTCTTTTACCCAAACCTATTTCAAGACTAAGATTCGGGGTATAGGTATAACCTCCGTAAAGTAAATTTGTTTTTATGGCTATATCCTGCGCTCTCGAGTATGAAACGAGGAGGGTTAGGATGAGGAGGGTGAAAATACTTCTTATTTTCATTATATTTACTTGTTGATTATTTTTGTATGTGTGTTTTTAAGTTTGTACTATTTGCCAGTTTGTTTCGTTAATTGAAAAAAATGTAATATCTACCTATTCTTTCTCTTCAAAAGAGACGGAATAAAACTTGTATTATGTGCGTAATCGTCTTATAATTAGATGTGTAGTTGTACGCTTGGCTGACGGAAAGTTCCTTTTATTTATGAAATATGGGTAAATATATTTGCGGTAACTTGAATTCATAGTGAGCTGATTATTTTGAATATAGCTTAAATATTGTTTGAGAAATACTTGCGAGTAAAGATTTAAATTGTTTATTTTGCAAATAAATATTTTATTCCGTCTCTTTTGAAGAGAAAGAATTGCAGTGAACAATAATTTGTAAATCAATTGATTATGCATAGACTTTAATTCCATCTTGCAGTCCTGCATATATTCTTATATACCGGAAATCAGTTTGGCATTAGCATCATCAATCACGGACCTGTCAAGAGATGAGAGATATATTCGGGTTGTCTTTTCGCTATTATGTCCCATACTTTCACTGATGATTTGTGTAGATATACCTTTTTTCTTGGCTAGTGTAGCCCAACTATGGCGCGCCACGTATGAAGTCAAAGGTTTGGGAAGTCCCATGAAGCCGGAGATTTTCTTTAAATGAATATTATGGAGTCTCAAGGCACTATCATAATTCTGTGTACTTTCTGATAAAACAGGAAATAAGAAAGTTCCGTTACTGTAATGAGAGTATCTATCAATAATAGTTTTTAAGCATATTTCTAGTTTTATGCTAAGTTCTTGTCCGGTCTTATGGCGTCGGTAAATAATATATTCTCCTTGAATATTCTCTTTGGTTAGGTACGCCAGATCAATAAAAGCCATCCCTCGTGCATAAAAGCTGAACATAAACATATCGCGTGAAAAAGCCAATCGTGGTTTTGACGATAAATCCAATGTTTTAAATCTTGATATGACATCTTCGTCTATTGCCCGTTTGATGGTTTTATCATTGCCTACGAATACTTTTTTAAACGGATGCTTTTGTTCTGTATAGCTTTCTTCGACAGCTCTATTATAAATGGCTCTTAGGTTTCGCATATAGAATGAAATAGTATTATTACATATCTGTTGCTCTTTCAGATATTTTTCATAGTCTGAAATAAGTTTAGGAGTCAGTTCTTCGAAAGAAATGTCAACTCCGTTTCTGAACCGGAGGAAACTTTTTACTGAAGCTATATATGATTTTGCGGTTCGGGGTTGGTTCTTGATATACAAATCATTTGTGACACTCTTGCTGAATACGGATAATAGGCTTTCACCTTGAATTTTTTTGAAAAGTTTGATGATGGTATCAATGTTGTTTTCACTTGTCAGAATGTGCTGAAGGTGTCGAATATCCCGGATGATGGAGTTTTCAATGAGCTGCAGTTCATATCTGCGCTGGTATTCGGCATTCGATATCGCAATTAGCGAACGCTTGTCATTCCACTCGTGTGAATGAATCTTATACGGAGTTGTTATCTCTCTGTATTCTTTATTCCTTGTCAACAGATAATAGATGGTTCCTTTCTTTTTCTTAATTGTTGATTCTCTAAATTTAACCTTGATAGTTATCATATTTTTCTATTTTTTTAGGTAACGTGGACTACCGGCTATTGTTTTTTGTAAGGGGTAGAACGGTTTTATATTTTTGTTTAATTGTCTCAAGTAAAGAGACTGTCAGGGTTGTTATGGAAATTTTATTTAAATAATGCTGCCGTAAAATTTAAAATCCCAGTCGCCGTTCAAAAGCTCAAATCGGGCTGAGTTTTCCCTGCTTTCAAACGGGTCTTGTCCTTTTGAAAAGGGGATAAAATAGCAGTGCTTATCAAGGGTGCCGATGTGAAGAGCTTCCGTATTTTCATGGTATATCATTTTGCTTTTGGGTGATCCCACGGAAGATATTTTTGAAATGTCCATAGCCGACCTCCTGTAATTTCATATTCGTTGAATGTATTGTAACACCTATTGACAGGCAAGTCAATAGATGATATTATGAATTTATAACAATATGAATATGGAGAGTGATTTTTTTGTTCTTCTGTGACTATCCTATCATACGCAGCGAAAAACAGCTGCCTGTTTATCTTGTGAATATGGGTCAGCAGCATTGCCAAGATCATATTATCCGCCCCGAGGGATATCCACATCATCAGATACTTTACTGCACAAAGGGCAGCGGAACGCTTATATGCGACGGACGAAAAACTCACATTCCGCCCAATACCGCTGTATTCATGCCTGCAAACTATCCCCATGAATATTACGCCGAGGAAGATGTGTGGGATATCCACTGGGTAGTGCCGTCGGGCTATGGCATTGACGATATGCTCAGGCAGTTCGGACTTACCGAGCCGAGAGTGTGCAGTCTTGGAAATGTTAAAATGCTGGAGCATATTTTCAGGAAAATGCACGATGCCATAAGAGCGGACAGCCTTTTCGGCAATTACAGGGCATCGGGCTATTTGTACGATTTTCTTATTGAGTTTTACCGCCTTATCTCCGCAGAGGATACCTCTCTTTCCGTGTCTCCTGCACTGATGAAAGCGGTGGATCACATCAATTACAATTATGCGTCGCCCATAACCATGGACGACCTTTGTGGCGCAGCGGGAGTATCAAAGCAGCATTTGTGCCTGCTTTTCAGGAACACGCTGAATATGCGCCCCATGGAATATGCGGCAAAGCGGCGTATCCAGGAGGCCAAGGCGCTGCTTATGGGCACGGACAAAAGCATTGAAGAGATATCTGAGGAAGTGGGCTTTGGGTCGGAAAGTTATTTCTGCAAGCTTTTCAAACGCTACGAGGGAATAACGCCCACGGATTTCAGAAACGCATAAAATATAACTATACCCTTGATTTTTGCCTGTACTGTGTGGTAAAATAATTACGGTGATAAACTTTGATAATACGAAACGATATGGAACTGGCGGCGGCAAAACAGCTGAGCCTTGATTTCAGCTGCACCCCACAGGACTTTTTTAAAAATGAAAACACTGTCACTGTGCCTGCGATTCGCAGGGGCAGGCGTGTATTTTCCGATGAGCCGCCTTTTTTTCGTGCGGCTACCATGGGCATGGGCGCTGTTATATGCGCAAGCGCCGATATTGCCGAATATACAAGGGTGCTGGCTAAAAACACAGCGGGAACGGAGATATTCACCGCTTCCGTAATGT
>USPO01000232.1 GCA_900556575.1 uncultured Eubacteriales bacterium | reverse complement strand
CAGGAAAGCTGCTTAATATATCCGGCGGTACATTCAATATAGATACATATGATGACGCACTTCATTCAAACCACACAGCAAGAATTTCCGGCGGAAACATCACAGCCGCAACAGGTGACGACGGAGTTCATGCTGACAGCTACTTATACATAACAGATGATGCTAATATCAACATAACAAAGAGTTATGAGGGTATCGAAGCGGCAAAGCTGTATGTACAGGGCGGAGAAACAAGAATTGTATCATCTGATGACGGTGCGAATGCAGCCGGCGAAGAACCGACCGACTCGGCATACACCTTAGAAACAGCGGTATTGAGCGAAGCGGATTTAACCTCCGATGACAGTGCCGAATTGGCTGCGGGACCCGGAGGCGGCAGCTGGGGCGGCGGTCCTAACTGGGGCGGTGAGGATTCCTCATCATACGGATACCTTGAAATCTCCGGCGGACTCCTCTATATAGAGGCTGAGGGCGACGGATTTGACTCCAACGGCGACGGCTTGATTACCGGCGGTACTGTTCTTGTAAACGGTCCTACATCCGGCGGAAACGGCGTATTCGATATAGGCGACAATAACAATAAGCTTACCGTAACAGGCGGTATTGTTATAGGCGCCGGCACATCGGATATGGCTGTTACCCCTACCGCAGCAAATAACTCACAGTATTACGTTGTTACCTCATCAAGCAGCAGCGGCGGCGGAAACCGTCCGGGACAAGGCGGCTGGGGCGGAAATACCGGAACTTCATCTGGTTTTACCTCACAGCAAGCCGGAAAGGCATTTCAGCTTACTGACTCACAGGGAAATGTAATTGTTACATATGTTCCGTCAAAAACATATTCATGGGTACTCGTCTCAACACCCGATATGACAAGCGGCACATACACCCTGAACTACGGCGGAAGTGTTAGCGGCGGCAGTATCTTAGGAAACGGCAGCTATGGTCTTGTAACCGGCGGCACTTATTCGGGAACAACAAGCACATCGCTTTCTTCTACGCAATAAAATAATCACAGAGACTATACCAATGTTTTTCAGAGCTTTGGTATAGTCTCTGTTTGCGGTTATAAAAACTCTTTAAAAACATAAATCCGGTGCTGTTTTGGTGCTGATTGTATATTATAATATTTACGAAAAGCGTTTTTACAGTCATTATGCGTTTTTATGACGAAATATGTTGACAAAGTGCATTATTTTATGGTAAAATATAAGTAATGACAACGCATAGGTAACCGAAAAAAGTCAAATAAAATGGAAAGGAAGCGATTAAAATAAAATTGTCCACCATTGCACAAACTAAGCTTATTCATGAAATGAACAGGGCAAAAAATTCTTGATTTTTTCGTCATACACCGTAATGCACATTTATTACAAGCGATAAATAACAAAACAAAATTATGAGAAAGGAAGAATTACTATGAATATAAGAAAAATTTCTTCAGGTCTGCTTTCATTAATAATTGCGGGAACAATGTCAATGCCCGCATTTGCACAAAATGATTATTCGGTCAATATAGATGAAACCGACATTATCGGTGATCTTGCCGATGATGCATCTTTATCGGATCTTTCTGACAATGATATTTCCGAAATAAGTACTTTAGACGGAATCAGTCTGCTGCCGATAGACACATATGATTCATCATCATCGGGTGCCGATACAGAAGACATTGAAATTGTTGAAATCAACATAAACTCAGCCGATGATTTAAGAAGCTTTCGTGACAGAGTAAACGCTTTGGATAAGGAAGCAATGTTTGCAACCGTAAACCTCAATACCGATATTGACCTCGGCGGCGAAGAATGGGTTCCTATCGGTGCTATTCCCTACAACTCACAGGAAAAAAACAATTATTGTTTTATGGGAACGTTTAACGGAAATAATCACACCATAAGCAACTTTAAAATAACCAATCCGGAGCTTTGCTCGGCAGGTCTTTTCGGAGGCGTTAATAATATAAGAAGCAAATTTGAGGGTTATGAAAATGACGTGGCAATTTCAAATCTCAATGTAAGCAATGCCGATATAAATATAGTTGACTCACAAACATTAAACTTTGCCTCAATTGTATGCGGAATTACTTTTAACACTAATCTTGTAAGCAACATTCATGTAACAGACTCTAATATAAGTGCAAACAAGCTTAATGATGAAAAAAATTCTACTATTTATTCCGGTATGGTTTTAGGATACGGATTGACAGATGTAGATAACCTTTCGGCAACGGGAAATATCAATGTAAAATCAGAGTGTATCGCTCTTGCAGGCGGTATATTAGGCGGAAATACCGAATTTAAGGACAACGGAGTAGTAAATACGATTAAAAATTGTACATCATCCGTTAATATAAACGCTGAAGGCGGATATCAGTCAATAGCAGGCGGAATTGCCGGATATTTGTATTATAATTCTGATATATCAGATTGTTCATATGAATCTGAAAGCGGAATTATGTCAACAAGTAAGTACCTATTAAATACTTCTGTTGCATATGCCGCAGGTATATGCGGATATTCATTTTCAAGTATTTATAACTGTACTGTCGGAAGTGTGCCGATAAAATCTGTTTCAAGCGGTGAGTTAAATGACAGCTCCGCCGCAAGTCATGCAGGAACTTCCAGTGTAGCAGGAATTGTTGCTTATGCGAAATATGACATAAAAAATTGTTCTTCAGCGGCTGATATTACAGTTGAGGGCAATGAAAATACCCTTATGAACTATGTCGGCGGTATAACCGGTATTTTCGGCGGTGATTCACCGTCCAATAATCCTCTTATCGGAAATCCCGGTGCAATCGGAACAGCTGTTTTTGTCGGAATTTTAAATGTATGCTCAACAGGTACAGCAGCTGCCGCTTATGGAAATGCGGGAATTTACGGACTGCATATTACGTTTGGGTGTATGGCGGCGGTTACAGCCGTAATGCTGATTGTTTTTGTGCTTGGCATGAAAAATAGTAGGCAGCATACATAATTTAAAAGGTGCAATGCCGCAAAATCATTATGCGGTATTGCACCTTTTAAATTATTCAAGTTCAAATGCACCTGTGTAAAGCTGATAGTACTTGCCCTTTTGTGAAATCAAATCATCATGATTTCCGCGTTCTATAATTCGTCCATGTTCAAGAACCATGATTACATCTGAATTCTGAACAGTAGATAATCTGTGTGCAATTACAAATACCGTTCTGCCTGTCATGAGTGCATCCATACCACGCTGAACAATTGCCTCTGTTCGTGTATCAATGCTTGATGTAGCTTCATCGAGTATCATAACCGGAGGGTCTGCAACAGCGGCTCTTGCTATTGAAAGCAGCTGGCACTGTCCCTGCGAAAGACTGCCGCCGTCACCCGAAATAACAGTGTTGTATCCGTCGGGCAGCATATTAATAAATTCATCGGCATTTGCAAGTCTTGCGGCTGCACGAACCTCTTCATCGGTAGCGTCCGGATTTCCGTAACGGATGTTTTCCATTATAGTTCCCGTAAACAGGTTTGTATCCTGCAATACAATTCCCAATGAACGTCTTAAGTCCTGCTTTTTGATTTTATTTATATTTATGC
>USPO01000231.1 GCA_900556575.1 uncultured Eubacteriales bacterium | reverse complement strand
TACGGCTCGGCTAAGGAAATTTCATACAACGTACCCTGCGTTAATTCACGCAAGGTTTCAGCAACCTTTTTCGTTGTTCCGCTGTATGAATAGTAAATGATTAGAGTTTTTTCCATATCAGATACCGAACTTTCAGATTGACTATTTTGATTATTTTGCACCGTGTTATCAGTCTTGCCTGCACAGCCACTTAAAGCGATGCTTACAACCATAAGCATCGAAAGTAATGTTGATATAATTTTATATCTCTTTTTAATCATTTTTATTTTCCCTTTACCGTAACTTTTCATATTCCGACAAATCAACCCTTTCAAGCCATTCAGGCGCCCCTTTTGACCAATCTTCAAAAGCAAGATGTGTAAAAGATGAATCTTTCGCCGCCCCATGCCAATGCTTTACTCCTGCCGGAATATCTACAATATCCCCCAGATGCAGCTCTTGTGCAGGCTTGCCTTCTTCCTGATACCAGCCACGTCCATCAGTAACAAACAAAGTCTGCCCAACCTTGTGAATATGCCATGAATTTATACATCCCGGAGAAAATGTCACACTGTCCATTAACATAGCCTTTTCAAATCCTGAAATTTCTTTAACATATACATCTCCCGTGAAATGTTCTTTATCCTTACTTTTCTTTCCCACACCAAATAATGCAGAATACCTATTAACACCCATTTGTCTTTCTCCTTCCAAATTTTCTTTACAAACTTTTTTCAAAAAAATCTTTTAATTTATCTGCCGCCTTTGTTACAAATTCATCTTTATAATACAAATCCATATGCGATGCACCCTCTATATTATACAGCTCAGCATTTGCTCCGGCTGTTTTAACCGCATCCTCTGAAAAATGCCTTGTATCCGCTTCTGTTCCGGCAATCATCAGAATTGGTCTTGGGGCTATCCAATCCATGTGTTCAAACGGAATAAATTGTGCCAACACGTCATACTGAAGTATCCCCCATCCGGTTGAATTTGGATGCTTGCCTGGTCCTTCCACATAATAATCATAACATTCACGGAACATACTGCGTTTCGGATAACTTTCTGCTTCAGCTCGTGTACCGGGATTTACATGAGTTAAAAATGTACCTTCTCCTTTTGCATCTAAATTTCTTAGAATACCCGCTTGATTTAACAAAAATTCTCGCATTTCCGGATCTTGTAATAGTTCTCCAGCAGGGTCTACAGCACTTACAGTTGCGACAGCTTTCATTCTTCGGTCTGTCTGTGCAGTATATGAAACATAGCTGCCTCCGGCACATATACCCAAAATACCAATTTTGTTTTCATCGACAAAGCTTCTCGCCGAAAGAAATGATACCGCCGAACGAATATCCTCGGCACGCTGAAAAGGATCCTCCAAAAACCTCGGCTCACCCTCACTTTCGCCCTGACGTGCTGCATCGAAT
This sequence comes from uncultured Eubacteriales bacterium, assembly GCA_900556575.1. GTDB lineage: Bacteria > Bacillota > Clostridia > UBA1381 > UBA1381 > UMGS1958. Next base: position 2,165 of record USPO01000231.1, on the reverse strand, counting down.
GTGAGAGCTGCAAATCCTCTCTTGGAAAGTTCCTCTGCGTAACGTCCCGCTGTCTGTTCCTTTACTCCTCCTGCCGGATGGCATACAACTATTCCCGAAAGAACATCCCCGCAAAATTCATCCGGGATATAAAGCCTCCCCTTGATACCCAATCCATGACTTTTAAATGTTACATCTGTTTTCATAAAAATTAACTCCTTTAAATTAGTAAAATTATATAATAGTTAGCTTTTGGGACTATATATTTAAAAATAAAAAGGCTTTTCACCCTTTTATTTTGCAACCTCTGACATAGCGTCTTGTTGCCGAGAGTAAAATTTTTCGTTCTTCCTCAGATAATTCCCGCATCGAATTTTCTTCACTTTCTCTTACCTTACTAAGAATTTTTTCCGCCTCTTTAAGACCAATATCCGTAAAATGAATTGTTTTGTTACGTCTATCCTCCGGCAATTCTTCGAGCCTTATCCATCCCTTTTTATAAAATGCCGTGACGGCAGCGTTTACGGTTTGCTTTGGTAAAAAACAAGCTTCACATAATTTTTTCTGTGTGCAGTTTTCCATACCGTAAACAGTACTTAGAATAGATAGACTCGTATATGACAAGCCCATTGATTTTGCGTATTCCTCATATGATGCATTCCATTCATGCAGATATGAGCAATATTCTTTAATCTGTGCTTTAATATCCATGTTGTTTCTCCTTAGTCTTAATTTTATATAGTCCAATTTATTTACTATTATAACACATTAAAAATATTAAGTCAAGAGAAATTTGCAAATTTATATTTTGTTAAGTGTTTTTGTTCATAATTAACAATACAAGAAATAAAAAAAGATGCGATAAAGCTTGATTGTGTTTTACCGCACCTCTGTTCTGTTTAATTTTCTATTTTTTCAACAGAAATATCTTTAATTCTCAGATTACTTCCGAATACTCTGAAATCCGCACCATTATTCTGCTTATTATTGAATGCCGCATCATTCAATACAATTGTCTGTGTTTGCCATGTGCCGGAATTTGTACCTTTTTCAAAACTGCACTCCTTATAATTAGCCGCATTTCCGTTAAGTGATTCATCACATGAATTATAATGTATTCCGAATCTGTCCATTCCGTTATCGAGATATGTCACTGTTATCTTTACATTCTTATCATTCGGTGATATATATACATCACTCACTTGACAATACATGAACTGACCCTCGGGAACATATACACAATTCACTCCGTCATATTCATCTGACTTAGTATACGAATCACCCTTGTCCGGATTATCGTTAAGCGCAATAGTCATGAGGTTATAAAAATATTTCTTTCCAAATTCAATTTTTGCCGGGGGTTTCAATGACGTATTATATTCATCCGCCAGGCTTATATCACTGTTTATTTTGTCTCCGTCAAACGCTCCGTCATTCATAAGCCTGTTCAGCAAAATAGTATCATCACCGTTCGGTGTCATAAACATACTTCTGTATATCATAAATACCAAATCATCATATGTGAGTGCTTTATCCGCATCTGCCGTAAGACTGATGTCTTTAAACAAACCATTCTTTACACTCATTTCTTCAAAATTTTCATATGCATTTTCGGTATAACCCAATGCTCTCAAAAGTATTGCAGCCGCCTCACGCTTTGTTATCACTCCCTGTGCATTAAAGCTGTCGTTACTGACACCTTTTACTATTTTAAGCTTATATGCCTCATTAACATACGGTATCGCCCATTCGGACACATCCTTAAACGGTGCCTGCTCCGTACTGCCGGACTTCTTTCCCGCAGCTGTCATAACAGCCTTTACCGCCTGTTCTCTTGTAACAGGTGCATCAAGCTTCATACTGTATTCTTCCTTGCTTTCACCTTCAAGCAAACCGAGATTATACAGACTTCTTGCATAGGTATCGTACTTACTTCCGGTATCTCTTGTATCGATATGCTCCGCATCCTCCGACACAGTCACATCATCAACATATACCTTATAGCTGCCGCCGCTCTCTGATCTGAGCTTTAAACCGGTTATCTTTTTGCCGGCGGTTCCGTTTACCTCCGCCGAAATCCTGTTCCATGCATTTTCACCGCATGGCAGCTCACAGCTGTATACTCCGTCGTCGGTTACTATGTCCGCATATATTTTTGCGCCTCAAGGTGTAAGCTATGCCAAAGA
>USPO01000230.1 GCA_900556575.1 uncultured Eubacteriales bacterium | reverse complement strand
GGTCTTTTCATAATTCCGAAACCATAGCTTTGTTGTTATAAACAGCTCTTCTCTTTCCACACCACACGCTTTAATCGCATTACCCACATATTCCTCATTACCGTATGCTTGTGCAGTATCTATCATTCTATATCCGGCATGTATAGCCGAAACAATGCTTTTTTCACACTCATTCTTGTCTGTAAGCTGAAATGTGCCAAATCCGACAAGCGGCATTTTTATTCCATTGTTCAAAGTTAAATATTCCATAATAAAAACCTCCGTAAATAATATTGAATTTTTAATAGCTATATGCTATAATTATTATAACAAGTTCGAGTAACTCGAAGTCAATACCTTTTTTGAAAAAAACGGAGGAATTTTTATGGAATATACTATTAAACAGTTTGCAGAAAAGTTTTTGGTATCGGAGCATACTATTCGATATTATACTGATATAGGACTTTTGCCTTGCAGGCGTGACAGCGGCAACCGCCGTCTGTTTGATGATGAGTCGGTTAATTGGATGCAGGGGATATGCTGTTTAAAGGGCTGTGGTGCATCTATTGAAGTTATAAAGGAGTACTGTCGTTTATGTTGTCTGCCGGAATCGGAAGATACGCTGAAAGCCCGGTATGGTATTATTTTAAAACAACGCAGTGAAGCATATAAACGGTTGAATGAAGCACAAGCTGTTGTTAGTTATATGGAAAGCAAGGTTAAGCACTATGAGGACATTCTATCCGGTATATTGCCTGATGATACAAATCCGCAAAAGTGGACAAAAGAAACAAGACCGCCGCAGCATTAATAATATTTTTTAATAGAATTTTTTTAGCAATTTTCTCGTATAAAGGGCTATTTTGAGAATTTAGGGAAATTGAGATAAAACAAGTTTTTCTTCATCACATATTGACAAAAGATAAAAAAATATGCTATAATAGTTCTTATATAGTAAAAAAGAAGGTGCAGAAATGATATTAAAGATATTAATTCCGCCTGTTATCGGAGGAGTTATAGGATATATTACAAATGATATAGCAATAAAAATGTTGTTTCATCCGAGAAAGGCAGTATATATAGGAAAATGGAAGCTGCCTTTTACTCCGGGACTCATTCCGAAGGAAAAGGACAGAATAGCTAAATCATTGGGAAATGTTATAAGCGAGCAGCTTTTAAACAATGAAACTATGACAAATGCGCTTGCATCAGAGGAAATGCTTCAAAAACTGCGCGGCGGAATAGAGAGTTTTATAGAGAAAAATAAATCAAACACTTCAACAGTCGAAGCGGTATTATCAAAGCTTGTTCCGGATGAGCTTCTTCAGAGTGCAATGGAAGGTCTGAAAAACAGTGCCGTAAATCTTATCTACAATAAAATATCAAGTGTTGATATGAGTGAAAAGGTGTCTATAAATGTTCTTGAAAAACTCAAGGAAAAGCTGAGTATGTCAAAACTGGGATTTTTTGCGGCTATGATTAATGATGATATGATGGTAGGCATTGCACAGAATATATCAGAAATGCTTAATCAATATATTAAGGAAAACGGGGAAAGCTTAATAGAGGAGTTCCTTGGTACAGAACTTGATAAGATAAAAAATGAGCCTATAAATGAGATTATAATTAAATATGAAGAAAAGCTGCCAAAGTTCATTGATTTCATAGTTGAGGAATATAGAAGTTTGATAGAAAGAAATCTTACCGGAATATTAAAGGGAATAGACCTTGCAAAGATAGTAGAAGAAAAAATTTCACAATTCAGCATGGAACAGTTTGAAGAGCTTATATTCAGTATAATGAAGAAGGAGCTTAAAGCAATAGTATACTTCGGTGCTGTATTGGGCTTTGTTCTCGGATGGATACAGGTTCTTATAAATGCTGTTTTGTAACAGTTCATATATTAACCGGTCAATGCTTGACAAACATTTGTTTTAGTGATATAATAAAATACAGAAAATAATATATATCTGATATGGAGGATTAAATGGCAAGAAAAAAGCAGAATTACGGTAATGATGATATAGTAAGCTTAAAAGGTGCGGACAGAGTTCGACTCAGACCGGCTGTAATTTTCGGTTCAGATGGACTGGAAGGCTGTGAGCATTCTTTCTTTGAAATATTATCGAATTCAATAGACGAGGCTCGTGAGGGATATGGAAATTTAATAGAAATAACACGCTATATGGACCATTCAATTGAAGTGCGTGACCACGGAAGAGGAATACCTCTGGATTACAATGAAAAGGAAGAGAGGTATAACTGGGAACTTGTATTCTGTGAGCTTTATGCCGGCGGTAAATATGATAATAATAAAAATGGTATGTATGAATACAGCTTAGGCTTAAACGGTCTTGGTGCCTGTGCTACGCAGTATTCATCGGAATACTTTGATGTAACTGTTGTAAGAGATAAGACAGAATATACACTTCACTTTGAAAAGGGAGAAAATATAGGAGGACTCGAAAAGAAGAGTGTACGGAGCATAAAAACGGGAACAACACAGCGGTGGAAGCCGGACAAGGAAGTATTTACCGATATTTCAATTCCGCTTGAATTTTTTCAGGATGTTTTAAATAAGCAGGCAATGGTTAATGCAGGCTTGAAGTTTGTGCTTTACAATGAAACAGAAACCGGAATGGAAATGTTTGAATATTATTATGAGCATGGTATAACGGATTACGTTGCGGAAACAGCGGGAGAGAGTTCATTTACAACTGTTGAAAGCTGGGAATGTGAAAGAGTCGGACGTGACCGCGAAGATAAGGACGATTATAAAATGAAAATGCAGGTAGCATTCTGCTTTTCAAATACTGTGAGTCTTTTGGAGTATTATCACAATTCAAGCTGGCTCGAGCATGGCGGCTCACCGGACAAGGCGGTAAGAAATGCTTTCGTATATGCTATTGATAAATATTTAAAGGCAAATAATAAATACAACAAAAACGAATCTAAAATTAATTTTAATGATGTTGCAGATTGTCTTATACTTGTTATAAATTCATTTTCAACACAGACAAGCTACGAAAATCAGACTAAAAAGGCTATAAACAATAAATTTATCCAAGAGGCGATGACGGAATTTCTGCGTCAGCAGCTTGAAATATACTTCATTGAAAATACAGCGGATGCAGAAAAAATATCAAATCAGGTACTTGTAAATAAAAGAAGCCGTGAAAATGCCGAAAAAGCAAGAATAGATATAAAAAAGAAGCTTACGGGAAGCCTTGATGTTACAAACAGAGTTGAAAAATTTGTACCTTGCAGGAGCAAAGATGTTACGAAAACAGAGGTATATATAGTTGAGGGTGACTCTGCTTTAGGTTCATGTAAGCTTGCGAGAGATGCCTCGTTCCAGGCTATTATGCCGATAAGAGGAAAGATTTTGAATTGCTTAAAGGCAGATTATCCGCGAATTTTTAAGAGTGATATTATAACCGACCTCATGAAAGTTCTGGGCTGCGGAGTGGAAGTTAAGACAAAAAACAGCAAGGGACTTGATACCTTTAATCTCGATAATCTCAGATGGAGTAAGGTTATAATCTGTACGGATGCAGATGTTGACGGTTTCCAAATCAGAACGCTTGTTCTTACAATGATATACCGCCTTATGC
>USPO01000229.1 GCA_900556575.1 uncultured Eubacteriales bacterium | reverse complement strand
GGTTCATCTCACGCGCGCGCACTTTTCATCTGTTCGCGATGGTATTGCAGTGTGTAAAGCTGATAGTATCTGCCGTGTTTCTGAAGCAGCTCATGATGATTGCCCTGTTCAACGATTTTTCCGTTTGAAAGAACAAGAGTAATGCTCTTAACGTCAAACAGCGGTGTTGAATCGTTTACCTTGCCTATCAATGTTACATTTGCATTCGGATTTATGCTCTTTATCTGTGCCTCTACGCCCTCAAACGGCTTTACGGTCTTTGTAGGTTCGCCGGAATAGTCACCGAGCGTTAATTCGTCCGCAAGATTTCCGACTACCGCAATATTATCCGTTTTCTTTAACGGCAAAGCATTATTCTTATTTTCAAGGAGTACCCAGCTTTCTTCGGCGGCCTTTTCGGCAGCGGCTACATTTTCGTCTGTTTCTATAACATCAGATTTTATATCCTGATATTTTGCACCGTCGTCAAATTCTCCGGTTTTCATTCTTGCGAGGAAAAGCTCATACACTGCTCTGTCAAGTGTCGATTCGTCTGTTAAGCCCTGCTTTACAGCCTCATAGCCGCTTGTCTGCGCCCTTGCTCCACAGTCAAGATTACTGCCGGCATTGTATGCCGCAGATACCGCCATAGGTGCGGTTATATCATCAATCGGCACTTCCGGGAACAGCTTTTTTCTTAATGACTGTCTGCCGTAAAGGTTTTCCCACGCTCCGCAGTCGCCTACAATATAGCCGTTAAATCCCCATGTACGTCTTAAAAGGTCGGTCAAAAGATACTTATTTGCACTCGATGCGATATAATCTATGATTGTTTCACCGTTTCTCTTAATTGTTGTTGCGTTATATGAACTCATAACGGAAAGCGGCTTTGATTTCTCGGTTATATCTTGAAATGCCTTCGTGTAATACTCTCTCAATGTTCTGTCGCTCATTACGGATGTTCCGGTCTGACGCTCTCCCTCGCAGTTATTCGCCGCAAAGTGCTTTAAGGTTGAAATTACCTTTACATATTTATCATCGTCACCCTGCATACCTTCAACCGCCGCACTTCCCAACTCCGCTGTAAGGAACGGGTCCTCGCCGTATGATTCCTCGTTTCTTCCCCATCTCGGGTCACGAGCCATATTTATTGTAGGATTCCAGTATGAAAGGTCATATCTGTTATTCTTTCCTCTTGCCTCTGTGGATGTAATATCCATTGCCTGTTTCATCAGCTCCGTATCCCATGTATTGGACATTGCAAGGCTTGACGGAAAGCTTGTCGCCTGTCCCTGTCTTGCCACTCCGTGTATTCCCTCTTTCCAATAATTATATGAGTGAACACCGAGTCTTTTTATTTCCGGTGCGGAACGTCCGGTCTGTGCGACCTTTTCTTCAAGAGTCATTCTCGAAACAAGATCCGCCGCCCTTTCTTCAAATGATAAGCTTGTGTCCTGATACGGCAAAACGGCATTAAGTTCCGCACCGTCAAAATCAGCCGCCGAAACGGACGAAACCGGTGCAAGCGATGCGAGCATCGAAACCGCTATCATTCCCGATAATATTTTTCTCTTCATTGCCTTTTCTCCTTAATTCCAAACGATTTTTCATTTCCGAATTATTTTATACTTGAATTATAACACATTTTATGATATAATCATAGTCATAAAAAGAACTCATATAGCCAAAAAGTATACAGTTTGAGAGGTGAGACGATGCTGCCCAAATATGAGATAAGGAAAACGGATTTAACGGTTAAACGCAACGATTACGAGCTGCTGTTCCCCGAACACATTCATAAATATATCGAAATTGCCTATGTTTTCAAAGGCAGACAAAAAATAAGGGCGGATAACGAGGAAATTACGCTTAACGAAGGCGACTGTGCGGTCATATTCCCCGATATGGTACATTCCTATCCCGGCAGCCGCCAAAAGGGATATGATGTACTGATACTGATGTGCGACCCAAAGCTTTTCGGGGCATTGTTCCCCGATATAAAGGGCTTTACACCGGAAAATCCGTTTTTAAGCCGTAAACGTATAAATGACAAGCTGCGTTTTGCATTCAATTCACTTGATCCGAATGCAGAATTTTCCGTTAATTTTTCGTGGACTTGTGTAATAATGTCATATCTTTTGGAGATAATCAAGCCGAAAAAGCGGGAAAAAGCACCGGTTGAGGATATGACCTATAAAATAGTAAAGTACATTGAGGAAAATTACACCGATGATATAGACAGAAAATCGCTTGCAAAGGCTTTTAATGTAAGCGAATGCTATATATCACGCATATTTTCAAATAATCTGCACATGAATTTGAGAAATTACCTCGGACTGCTGCGGACGGAATATGCCGCCTCTCTCATTCGTACAAGCAATTACAATCTGACCGAAATAGGGCAAATGTCCGGCTTCGGCAGCATACGAACATTCAACAGAATTTTCAAAGCCGCCTACGGAATTGCTCCCAACGAGTACAGAACAAACATAAACCGCTTTATTTCCGGAGGTGATGAGTGAACAATACTTCAGCCAATCTTACCCATTACAGAAAGGATATATAAACCAAATGAAAACAGAAACAATATTCCTGTGGTTCATCATATACAGCTTTATAGGCTGGCTGTATGAAACCATACTATGCTCCCTCGAAGAGCGTAAATTCGTATACCGCGGCTTTTTGAACGGTCCCTACTGTCCTATTTACGGCTGCGGTGCTATGCTCGATCTGCTTGTTCTCGGCAGGATTGAAAATCCTATCATTTTATTCTTCAGTGCCGGAGTCATGACCTGCACTCTTGAATACATAACAAGCTATATCATGGAAAAACTGTTCCATGCACGATGGTGGGATTATTCCAATAAAAAATTCAACATAAACGGCAGAGTATGCTTATTGGGTTTTGCTGCCTTCGGTATATTCTCTGTTCTGTTTATAAAGTACCTGCATCCTTTTGTTGCCGGACTGACATCTCAAATGCCGCCGGAGGCATTGAAAACAGCCGCATGGATTTTACTTGTAATATTCTGCTCAGACATAGGTGTTACACTCCAAGGCTTTGCAGGATTTAGAAAGAAACTTACATTGTTTACAGACGAACTAAAGGCGGAAATAAAATCGGATATTCAAACCAATATTCAAGCCGCACGTCAAAAGCGGCTCGAACGTGTCGAAGAGCTTCGCAGCAAGCTTAATTTACAGGAAAAACGTATGCTTGCGGCATTCCCTAAGCTTTCGATAAGCAAGCGTCACGACAAGCTTAATAAATACAGTGAGATTTTATCAGAGTTAAAAAAGAAAATCACAAAGAAATAACCATATATTACAGTTTTTTTAGTTTCCAAAAATTTTTACAAGAATTTTTCAAGAAATTATTAAAAAAGGCTTGCATTTTTCTTAAAAGTGTTGTATAATAGTTATAACATTGTTTGATGCAATGTTACATTCATATAAATAAGAACACCGGGGTAGCTGCCGGTGTTTTTATTTTTTGTTTTTTTTATAAACACCTTGTTTTTTACAATTATATATGTTATAATATTATTATAGAATTTCGGAAAGGGCTGTAGCAAAATGCACAGACCGCATAAAGCGAATAAAACAAAGTAAATAAGC
>USPO01000228.1 GCA_900556575.1 uncultured Eubacteriales bacterium | reverse complement strand
ATAACACTACAATAAAAAAAGCGAAAAGGACAGCATCAAAGCTCAAATGAGTTTTATTACTGTCCTCTTCGCTTTTTCAATTTTCAGATAAATTTTCATACAGATTTACAATTCATCTCTTAATTCACACATTGTTTTTCCGCTTACCGGGTGTCTTTTATATGGAGCTATCTGCGCCATAGGTATCAGCACGAAATCTCTGTTGCACATATCTATATGCGGAACTGTCAGCCGCTCATTCTGAATTATTTCATCATCAAACAAAATAATATCGAGGTCAAGTGTACGCGGACCCCAGTGTATCTTTCTTTCTCTGTGTGCTTCCGCCTCAATTGTATTCAATACTTTTAAAAGCTGCATAGGTGAATATGTTGTTTCAAGTTCCAATGCTCCGTTCAAAAAACTGTCCTGTTCCACTCCGCCGTAAGGCTCTGTTTCAATATAATCGGATACTCTTTTAACCCTGCATTTTTTATCTTCATCAAGCTTTTTTACCGCCTCATCCAGATATGCTTTTTTATCACCCAAATTAGAACCTAATGCAACATATGCTGTATGACGCTTTCTTTTTATCGACACACCTGCACAGTCCACCGGCAAGCCAATCGGTGCCCACGGTTTCCTCAGTGTTAAATCAACAGCCGCAACCTCCGGATAATTTTCAAATATTTTATCAGCAATCTGTGATACAGCACTTTCTATAAGTTTACAGGTGTTTGCCTTTGTATATTCGGTAATCATTGAGCATACCTCGGCATAATTCACTGTTTTTGCTATATCATCAGTTTCTCCTGCATCATGTAAATCAAGATACAGCTTTCCCGACAGCACAAATTTCTGTCCGAGTCTGTTTTCTTCCGGCAGTACTCCATGGTTTGCGAACAGCACGAGATTTTCAATAAGTATGTAATCCATTCAAATCCTCCATTCCTCAATATATCTGCGGTACAATCACAAGATTATCTTAATTGCTTTGCAAGCAATGCTTTAGTCATTTGAATTGCTCTGTAATTTTCCTTTACATCATGTACTCTGACAAAAAGACAGCCTTTCTGAACCGCTATAACGCTTGTAACAAGCGTTCCCTCCATACGGTTATCTCTGTCCAAATCAAGCGTTAAGCCTATCATTGACTTTCTTGAAGTTCCAAGTAAAACCGGATAACCCAATGAATTTAATAAATCCACATTTTGAGTAATTGCAAGATTTTCATCCAAGCTCTTTGCAAAACCTACTCCCGGATCAGTACATATTTTATCATCCTCTATTCCGGCAGCCTTTGCTATTTTAATGCTCTCTTTCAAATCGTCCAACACATCAGTAAAATAATCATTATAATTTTGATTATCTCTGTTATGCATAAGGCAGCAGGCAGCATCATATTTTTTGCACACGGCAGCAATTTTATCATCTGCCTTAAATCCCCATATATCATTGAGTAAATCAGCTCCGGCACTCAATGCCGCATCAGCAACAGCACTTTTATATGTATCAACAGAAATTGGAATATCAAATCTTGCCTTTACCGCCTCAATAACCGGTACTACCCTTGATATTTCTTCTTCATCGGATATTTTTGTATATCCCGGACGTGTAGACTCCCCTCCTATATCGATTATAGCCGCACCGTCTGAAATCATTTCTTCTGTATGCTTTAATGCAGCATCTATATTATTCCATTTTCCTCCGTCCGAAAATGAATCGGGAGTTACATTCAGAATTCCCATTACATATGTATCATCCTTGAATATCTTATTTCCTACCTTCATTATTAACCTCATTTCTATATTTTAACCATTTAAACCTCTATCGAATTGTTTCTCTTTTCATCTGCCCAGTAACATTCAGCGGCGGCGCGGCAGTTAAAGCACATTCTTGATTTTTTATCCGCCTCATACAGGATTTTTCCGAAATCATCTGCCGCTGTCATATCTCTATGACTCCTTATAGCATTTGACACAATTTGTATTTCTTCATAATTAAACCCGCAGTCCGGCATTATAAGTTCCGCATTAATCGCACTCGCCTCTGCATGGTCATCGATTATCGGATTATATCTTCCGCTGTCATGCAAAAGTGCCGCCGCATAAAACAATTCCTTATCTATATCAAGTCCTCGCTCAAGAGCAAATATATATCCTATCCTTGCCGTATCAAGCAGATGCGGCAAGCCGTGCAGGCAAAAAATTCTATTTTGCTCTTCACGCTCTATTCTGTCCATGCAGTCACGGTACAGCGGATGATTAATTATTTTTTGGCATCTGTCCATATATTAATTCCTTTTCTTTTTTTATGTGTCCGAGAAATGACAATGAACCGAATACAATTACATTATCATAATTTTCACTCAAGCATTGTTTCACAGCATTTTCAGTTGTTTCTGCGTCTATAACATTGCCGCAGTATTTTTTCGCCGCCTCTGCAAGCTTGTACGATTCAAGTCCTCTTGCTGTCGGAGGTGTCACAGCATATATTGCGTTTGCTGCCGAGGCTGTAATTCTTAAAATCTCATCATATGCCTTATCACGAAAAACACCCACAATATATGCTATACGCTTATTCAATAAAATTTCATCTATTGTTCGCCTTAATTGAAGCGCTGCCGCCGGATTATGTGCTCCGTCATATATCCAGCCGTTTTCATCTGCTTCAAATCTAAACTGCCATCTTGTTTTTTCAAGACCCTTTTTTATATAATCCTCATCTATTCCGAGTACCACACACAAATCAATTGCCGCCGCAGCATTATACGGCTGATACGTTCCGGCAAGAGATATTTTTATATTTTTAATACTTCGGTAGTTAAACTCCGTTCCTTTAATATCTGACCTTATTACTTCCGGTTCTTCGGCAAATATAATTTCAGAATGTGTTTCCTCAGCCTTTTCCATAAGAACTTTCCTTGCTTCTTCTTTTTGCTCTGCCGAAAATACCTTTGTATTATTTTTTATAATTCCCGCCTTATTCTGAGCAATTTTCTCCAATGTATTGCCCAAAAAAGCCATATGGTCCATATCTATCTGTGTTATTACTTCCGCAATAGGATGTTTTATTAGGTTTGTTGCATCGAGCAATCCGCCCATACCGCATTCCACAAGCACATAATCACACTTATTAATATAAAAATACAAAAATGCCGCTGCAGTTTCCGCCTCAAATGATGTCGGATATATTTCTCTTTTCTCCAATTTCTCAATTGCTGTTTTTACTTGGGATACTATATCAGTATATTCATCTTCACTTATATAGCGGTCATTTATTCTTATTATTTCGCGGTATTCTGTCACAGCCGGAGAAACATATCTTCCTGTGCTAAATCCGCGTTCCCTCAAAATCGAAGATATGAAAGCACCGGTTGAACCCTTTCCATTCGTTCCGGCAATGTGGATTATCTTCATTTTATCCTGCGGATTTCCAAGCTCCCCGCATAATGCCTTTATCGGCTCAAGACCGGGAACAATTCCCCTTGAAGTAAGTCCTGATATATATTCTCTTGCCTTAGTATATGTATTAATCATTTTTCACTTTTCTTTCATAAAAAATACAGCTGCAAGTTGCCTCACAGCTGTATTAATTATAACATATATAATTTAATTTTTCAAG